>CAYWNX010000188.1:0-5468 GCA_964459735.1 uncultured Dechloromonas sp.
CGGTCGTGGCCCGCTGACTCCGCCACCGAGTGCGCACGAGCTGTTGGGGATCCGGAGGGGCCGCCGATAGACTCGGGCCCGGTTCGCGATGGGACGGCCTGCGCTCCGTCGGTCCGTCCGCCCGCCCGCGAGCGTCCCCAGGGGCCCGCCGTGACCAACCTCACCCTGCTCCTCGATGATCTCGCCCGCGGCCGCGCCGGTGCCGCGGAGGACCTCTTCCCCATCATCTATGAGGAGTTGCGCGCCCTTGCAGGGGCCTTCTTCCGGGAGGAGCGGGCGGAACACACGCTGCAGCCCACGGCCCTGGTGCATGAGGCGTACCTCCGCATGGCCCAGCCATCTCCCGACGGCCCGCGCACCAGCGTGCAGTTCCGGGCCCTGGCCGCCACGGTGATGCGGCATGTCCTGGTGGACCATGCGCGCGCACGCAACGCCCTCCGGCGCGGCGGAGACCGGACGCTGGTCTCGCTGGGCGCGGACGTCGCGTCGGCGGGCAGCGGCGGGGAGGTGGACGTGGAGGCGATCGATCAGGCGCTCCAGGAGCTCTCCGGCCTCAACGAGCGCACCGCGCGGGTGGTGGAGCTGCGCTTCTTCGCCGGGTTGTCGCATGAGGAGATCGCGGAGTCGCTGGGCGTCTCGCTCTCCTCGGTGGAGCGCGAATGGCGCTTCGCGCGCTCGTGGCTCGCGGATCGGCTCTCGGCGGGCCGTGGCGGATGACGCGGGAGCGCTTCCAGGCCGTGCGGGCCCTCTTCGACGAGGCGGCGGAACTGCCGCCGGAGGCGCGGGATGCGTTCCTGCGCAGGCGCTGCGGGGACGACGACGCGCTTCGACAGCAGGTGGAGCGGCTGCTGCGGCTGGACGGCCAGGCGCAGCGGAGGGAGCAGCCGCCGGCGGAGGCGGCCATCGGCGAGGCCCTCCGCCTGGCCATGGAGTCCGTGCCGCCGGCGCTGGCCCGGGTGGGGCCGTTCCAGCTGCTGCGGGTGATCGGGCAGGGAGGCATGGGGACCGTGTACCTGGGCGTGCAGGAGTCGCCGCGACGGCGCGTGGCGGTGAAGATCCTCCGCGCGGACCATGCCACGCCGGAGGCCCTGCGCCGCTTCCGCCACGAGGCGGACGTGCTGGCGCGGCTGCGGCATCCGGGGATCGCGAGCGTCTACGAAGCCGGCATCGCGGAGACGCCTCTTGGTCCCAGGCCGTACATCGCCATGGAGCTCATCGAGGGCGTGCCGCTCCATCGGCACGCGGAGGCGCGGGGACTGCCGCTGCGGGAGCGCATCGAGCTCCTGGCCCGCGTCTGCGATGCGGTGGAGCACGCCCATGCCCAGGGCATCGTGCACCGCGACCTGAAACCCTCGAACATCCTGGTGGGGCCGGACGGCGCGCCCCACGTGGTGGACTTCGGCGTGGCCCGCGTCATCGGCGGCGGCGCCGTTCCGGACGGCGCGGAGGGCGGGGCCTCCGGCGCGGACGTCTCCATGCACACCCGCGCGGGACAGGTGATCGGCACGCTGGCGTACATGAGCCCGCAGCAGCTGGAGGGAGGCAGCGTGGACGTGCTGCCGTCGGCGGACGTGTACGCCCTGGGTGTGGTGCTCTTCGAGAGCCTGAGCGGCCGCCTGCCCATCGACGTGCGCGGCGTTTCCATGGCGGAGGCCCTGCGGCGGCTGCGGGAGCAGGATCCGTCGCGACTGAGCGCGTCGCAGTCCACCCTGCGCGGGGACCTGGAGACCATCGTGCTGAAGGCCCTGGAGAAGGAGCCTCAGCGTCGGTACGCCACCGCCGGGGACCTGGGCGCGGAGCTGCGCCGCTATCTGCGCAACGAGCCGATCGAGGGTCGCCCGGCCAGTCGCCTCTACCGCATCCGCAAGTTCGTGCGGCGCCATCGCGGCCTCACGGTGGCCAGCGCCACCATCTTCCTGCTGCTGGTGACGGCCCTGGCGGTGGTGACCTTGCTCGCGGTGGGCGAACGCCAGCAGCGAATGCTGGCGGAGGAGCGGCAGAGACGCGTCCTGGCCGCCTCCTACCGGAACGCCATCTCGGTGGCCCGCCAGGCGCTCGCGATGGGCGATGCCGCCACCGCGTGTCGGGCCCTGGAGGGCGCGCCGGCCGGATCGCGACGCTGGGAGTGGGACTACCTGCGGGCCCACGTGGACACCAGCCGCGCGTCGCTCGCATTCCACGGGGCGCCGGTGTGCGCGGCGGGCGTCGCGCCGGACGGTGCCGTGCTCTCCGTGGCCGCCGATGGCTCCATGGTCGAGTGGCGGGAGGGGGACACGGAGCCGCGCTGGCTGGCGTTCGCGCTGCCGCCGTCCGGACCCGGCGGCGCAGGGGCGAAGAGCGCCACCGCCGCGGTGGGCGCTGCGCGGCGCGCCCTGCTCGTGCGCGGCGCGGACGGCCGCGCCTCCCTGTGGATCGCCGGCGAATCCGCGCCGCGCTGGCAGGCGGATGGCGTGGCACCGGTGCACCGGCAGGCGTTCACGGCGGGCGCGGATCGCGTGGTGATCGTTCGCGCGGGGGCTGCGGAGGTGCGCGACGTGCCCGGCGGCGAGGTGCGGGCGCGGATCCCGCTGCCGGTGGAGAGCGTGGCGGCGGCCAGCCTCCATCAGGGATCCGGGACGGTGCTGGTCCTGGCGGGGCGCTTCGTGGTGGCCATCGACGCGAGGAGCGGCGCGGAGCTCTGGCGGAGCGAGTGCGACGAGTTCGTGGTGGAGGAAGGCGAGACGCCGTGCGTGTGGCTCTTCTCCGCCTGGTCCCGCGCTGCGCAGGTCCACGATCTTCGCAGCGGCGCGCTGTTGGGATCGCTCGACGCCGCGACCGGCCTGGTGCCGCACGCCGCGAGCGGCCGCGTGGCGACGCTGGGCGAGTCCGGCGCCGTGCAGCTGCGGACGCGACGCGGCGGGGCCCGCGTGGCGGGCCTGGTGGGGGCCACGTCGCCGGTGACGGCGCTGGCCTTCAGCGACTCCGGGGAGATCGTGGTGGGTGGAGACTGGGATGGCTGCGTGCGGATCTGGTCCGCGGAGCCGGTGCCGGCGGCCACGCGCGTGGAGCCCTCCAACGACGCGACGTTCTCCGCATGGTTCAGCGCCGACGGCCGCACCGCGTTGACCACCGGCTGGGGCAGCGTGAAGGGGTGGCGGCTGACGGATGGTGCGGAGGAGTGGACCCGCTTCCCGCTGGATGGGGAGATCCGCGGGCTGGCCCACCACCCCACGAGCGGCCGACTGGTGGTGAGTGGCAGCGACGGGCGCGTGGCGGTTCTGGACGATGCGCGGGCGGAGGTGCTGGCCCTTTCCGCGCCCGCGGGTGCCGCGATCAACAGCGTGGCGTGGCTCGACTCCGAATCCGCCATCCTGGCCGGCACCGCGGACGGACGGATCCTGACCTTCGACGCGGCCACGCTGGCGCTCCGCGACGCCCTGGCCATCAGCGCAGAGCCGATCGATGTGCTGGTGGTGGCGCCGGGTGACGCGGCGGTGGCGGCGGCGGGCCGGGGCGGAAGCCTCTGGCTGGCCAACCTCCGAGGCGCGCCCGCGGCGTCCACCGGCCCCGGCGCCGCCTCGGGAGCCGCCGATCCCGGTGCGGACACCGCGGCCTTCCGTCTGGACGCGGGCATCCTGCAGGACCCGGCGCGTCCGCGCGCCGTGGCGCTGGCCTACAGCGCCGACGGCGGCACGCTGGCGGTTGGACTCGTCTCCGGTGCGGTGGAGACCTGGGACGTGGCCTCGCGAACGCAACGGGGCGTCACGCTGCGGGCCGCCCGCGCAGAGGCGCGGGCCCTGGCCTTCACACCGGACGGTTCGCGGCTGGCGATCGGCTTCTCCGACCCCGTCATCCGCGTGGTGGACGCCGGCACCCTGGATGAGATGCTGGAGCTCCCCACCGGCGCCAGCGGGCCGGTGGCGCTCTCGTTCACGCAGGAGGGCCGGACCCTGGCGGCGGCGCTCGCGGCGCCGGATGGCGGAATCCTCCTCTTCACCGGGGATCGTGCCGTGGAGTCGGCGGAGCGCCGCTTCATGCGCGGCGTGCGCCAGCTGGTGCGGGAGCGCTTCGAGTCCCTGCACTTCTCGGAGGACGTGGTGGCCTCCCTGGCTGCGAACGCGGCTGGCGCCCAAGGGCTGCCGGACGAGGTCCGCGCGGCGGCCGTCAAGGAGGCGCGGGCCCGCGGGGACCATCCGAGCTTCCTGAACGCCCAGGCATGGGCGGTGGTGCGGCAGCCCGCGCGTTCCGCGGCGGAGGTGGAGTTGGCGCTCCGCCGCGCCGCGATGGCGGACCGCATGCGGCCCGGGCGGCACCCGATCCTCAACACCCTCGGGTTCGCCCAATGGCGGGCGGGGAAGCTGGACGACGCGGAGCGGACGCTCAGTCGGGCCATGGAACTCCATGCGGCGGAGCGCGGCGACGGGCACCCGATGAACCTGGCGGCGCGGGCCGCGGTGCGACACGCGGCGGGGCGGACGAGGGAGGCGGCGGAGGACCTGGCCGCCGCCACCGCGCTGATGCGGGAGCCCGGATACGCGAACGACGAAGAGTGCCGCCTGCTGCTGGCGGAGGTGACCGCGCTCATGGCCGCAGATGCGCCCGACTCGGCGGCGGGCGCGGCCCGGAGCGCCGGACCGGACGCCCCCGGCGCTACGTCCGCCGGACCGTGATCTGCGCGAACATCCCCAGCCACGGGAACGGCGCCTCCGCCGCCCGCACCAGCGGGTAGCTCCAGCCCGGCAGCAGGCTCCGCATGGAGACCCCGCCCGCCAGCAGGAACGCCAGCGGCATGATGCGCCGGATGGACTCCACGCGCCACTGCGGGAATTCCCGCTCCAGCCGGGCGCGGTCGCGTTCGAACACCATCCACGGGAGGGCGCCGTTGGCGCCGGAGAGCGGGCCGGAGGTGGCGAAGGTCCACTCCGCGGCCCCGGGCTCGAACGGCTCGTGGTGGAGGTATCGATAGACGAAGCGGCTCCACGGCGTGGGCCACGGCTCGATCATGCCCAGGATGCCGCCGGGCCTCACGCAGGTGGCGGCGGAGCGCAGGAAGTCCTCCACGCACGGGACGTGGTGGAGCACGTTGGTCATCAGGATGGCCCGCAGGGATCCGGCCGGGAAGGGGAGGTCCCGGGCGTCCACCACGCGATCCACGCCCGGCAGGGGCAGGAGGTCGCTGGTGATCGTCTCCGGGATGAACTCCTTGATGAAGCCGGCGCCGGAGCCCAGCTCCAGCACGCCGTCCGCGGGGCCGGCGGCGGGCGGAAGCGCGGCCGCCAGGCGCCGATACCACTCCTGGTAGAGCCGCCGCAGGAAGGGCTTGCCGCGGATGATCCGGGCCCGCAGCGCGGTGGTCTCCGGGGCGTCGATGTCCAGGCCGCGGCTGAGGGGATGGGCCAGAAGCGTTCGAAGGGGACCCACGGGGCTCACGCGAACTTGAGGCGCCGGGTGGCCAGCATCAGCATGCGGAGAAGCAGCATGCCGTGCCG
>CAYWNX010000188.1:5478-5845 GCA_964459735.1 uncultured Dechloromonas sp.
GCCGCCAGCGGCTGATGTTGGTGGTGCCGTAGACGCGGTTCTGGTAGCGGATGGGCAGATCCACCATCCGCAGGTTGAGCTTCGCGGCGCCGAAGATCAGGTCGAAGTCCCCGAAGGGATCGAACTCCCCGAAGTAGGCGCGGTTGGCGGCCAGGCGGTCGTAGTCGCGCCGACTCAGAACCTTGGTGCCGCAGAGCGTGTCCTTGATGGGCTGGCCGAGCACCCAGCTGAAGGCCAGGGCGAAGAACTTGTTGGCCAGCAGGTTGAGGAAGCGCATCGCGTCGTCCTGCATGGGATACACCAGCCGGACGCCGTTGATGAAGTCGCCGCGCCCCTCCACCATGGCCTGGTAGAAGCGGCTCAGGTC
>CAYWNX010000189.1:0-5805 GCA_964459735.1 uncultured Dechloromonas sp.
GAGCATTTTGCGGCAAAGATTGTGGTCGCGCGCCAGTTCGTCGAAAACGGCAGCTTTGGAAACGTGCAGCAATAAAGAATCTGTCAGCGCCTGACCGAAGACAATATATGGCTTTTCCATGAACATGACGGCTTCGCCAAAACTTTGGCCCTGGCTTAGAATTTCGACCACCTTCTCGTTACCTTGTGACGAGGTAAAAGCAAGTTTTATCTGGCCATAAACCAGCAGATGAAAGCCGGTACAAGGATCACCCTTGTGGAAAAGAATGCCCCCCTTGGGCGTATTTATCTCACGTGTCGAGCGGGCAATTCGGGAAATTTCTTCGGGAGCCAGCCCATTGAATAATGGAATATGCGTTAGCAGGGCTTCAATATTGATCGGGTGGTTGGGCTGCATTTTTGATCTTTGTTAAAAACGAGTTGCGGCATGGTGTCACCCGGTTGTCTAGCAGGCAATACAACTTTAGAACTATTGTTGGGTCAATTGGGCATACAGCAGCGGCAGGCGACGCGGCAACTCTTCCGGCTTGCGGATAACGCAGAAGCCGGCCGGGCCGAACAGGTAAGGTAGATAGGCGCCGGCCTCACGGTCGATTGTGACGCAGAAGGGGGTCAGTCCCATGCGCCGGGCCTCGAAGACGGCCATGCGGGTGTCTTCGATACCGTAGCGGGAATCGTAAAGGTCGAGATCGTTTGGCTTGCCGTCGGTAATGATCAGCAAGAGTCGGCGGCTGGCTGGCTGTTCGTAGAGAATGTTGGCGGCCTGGCGGATGGCAGCGCCCATCCGGGTATAGAAGCCGGGTTTGATCGCCAGAATGCGCCCGCGGGCAGCAGCGTTGTAGCGCCCGTTGAAATCCTTGAGCAGGTGAAAGCGGACGTTCTGCCGGCGCAGCGAAGAAAAACCGTAGATGCCGAAGCGGTCACCGGTCGCCGAGAGGGCTTCCGAGAAGAGCAGCAGCGAGTCGCGGATGACATCGACGATGCGGTGGGTGTCGGAAATCCAGGCGTCGGTCGACATGGAAAGGTCGGCCAGCAACAGGCAGGCGAGGTCGCGCTCGCAGCGGGCCTGGGCCAGATAGCCGCCGGTTTCCGGGGTGTGCCCGGAATGGCGGTCGGCGTGGTTGCGGACACAGGCGTCGACGTCGAGTTCGGCCCCGTCTTGCTGGGCTTTGAGCCAGCGTCTTTGCGGGGTGAGGGCGGCAAACTGGCCGCGCAGTTTTTTTGCAGTGGCGGCAAGTGCTTCAGGGAGGTCGGCCGGGAGCGCGTCGTGGGCGACCATTGGCTGTACGCGGCAGTGTTTTTCAACCATCACCAGCTTGCGATAATCCCATTCCGGCAGGGCAATGCCGGGGCCGATCGGGGTGTCGTCTTCAGCGGCCGAGGGCAGGTCGAGGTCGAATTTGACGCGGGAAACCGCCGTTTTGCCATCACGGGTCAGCGAAAGCTTGTCGAGATCATTGGCAACGTTCTTGGCGTTGGGATCTTCTTCGTCATCGTAGGCCCGGTTCACCTTTACATACTCGGCCCAGGTCGGCAGACTTTCGGCGCGGAACATGACGAGCATCGGCGCCTGGTTGTCCGGCGTTTCAACCTGTTCGGCCTTGTGCGCCTGTTTTTCCGTTTCGCCGCTACCGCTACCTTCTGGTGGTAGATGTTCGTTGGGATCGGCAAGCTTGCCGGCAGTTAATGTCTCTGCGGCAATCAGCCAGAGGATGACGGGTTGGGGCGGGCGGGATTTGCGGGAATTGAGCGGTGGCAGGCCGTCGAGCGCGCCCTGCAAGAGGTGCCCTTGGGGCATAGCCGCTTGCAGCAGGGCTTGGCGAATTGCGAGTTCCTGGGCCGCTTCATCCGGCTGGAGCTGCTCCGGTGCGATACGGCCGCTCAGATGCGCGGCGACCAGTCGCTCGTAGCGTGGGCGCAGGCCGGGAAAGGTGGCCAGGGCCGCTTGGCTGGCGCGCTGATTGCGGATGAACCAGGGTGTGTTGGGGGCCACGTCACTGGCGGCCAGGGCAGCCAGCCAGAGGTAGAGGTCGCGGTTGAGCGACTTTTCAGGAAAGGCAGAAATTTCCGGCGGTAAACGCAAGGTTTCCGCATCACGCCGAGCCAGTGTCTGTTTCTCGCCACTACCGGCGATGCGTTGCAGCCATTTGCGGCGGGCGCCGTGGATTTCGCCGGTGGCAGCCGCCACCTTCAGGCCGGGGTCGCCACCCAGGGCGCGAAACAGGATGCCGACAGTTTTTTCAACCTCCGCCAGTTTGATGGAGGCTTCCGGGTAATGACCACCGGCGGTCTTGGTAACCCAGTTGTGCCAGAGCTTTCCGACAAATTCTTCCATGATTTAAAGTTTCCCGCCGGCGTCTTCGTCGGTGTTTGAGAGCGCAGAAAAGCGCGCTTCGTTGCGGCGCGCCTCGTCGTTTATTACCCAGTGCAGCAATTTTCCGTTCGGATTGCTGCGGTTCACGGTGTCACAGGCTGAAATGCACTGGCCGCATTGCGTACAGGCGAACATCCAGCGTTTGACGTTGCGCGGCTTGAGGCGCATCGGGCAAATGGCGTCGCAGGCCGAGCCGTTGCCGTTGAGGCAACTGGCGCAGTCGGTCAGGCGCTCGCGTTCGAAGCCGACGACCATGGCTTTCTTGTTGGCGATCCAGGCAAAGCTTTGAAAAATGCCGACGGCGCAGGCGTAACGACAGAAGAGATGGCGGGCAAAGAGGAATTCACCAGTGAGCACAGTTGTTGCGGCGGTGAGAAATATCACCTCGCCGCGGTAAAGCGTGCCGGTGAACAGGCCGTTGTAGACCTGCATTGGCGGCATTAGATAGGTCAGGCCGACGACAGCCCAAGCAAAGGCAAAGGCGACAGCAGCTGGTGCGACGATCAGCCAGTAGCGTTTGTCGCGTTTGGCAGGAGCGCCGTCCGGTTCCCAGGGTGGGGTTTGTTTCTTGTCCCAGATTGAATGCTTGCCAGTGGCGATCAGCATTAGCTGGTTGATGGTTTCGACCACCGAAAAGTGCGGGCAGAGCCAGCCGCAGTAGAGGCGACCCCATTTCCAGGCAACACCGATAAGCAGTGCGCCGGTGCCAAGCAAGGGCAAAAACAGGTACAAAACGATGTTGACCGCAGCAGTGCCGGCGTCGGCCCGGCCGGCGATCAGGTCATCGATACCGAGGTGCCACGGGAAGGTCAGGAAGTAGGCGTGCTTTTCGGTCAGATCGTAACGAAACAGATCGAAAATCGGGGTCAGCGTGAACAGCGTGAAAAAGCCCATCTGCGCCAGCAGGCGGTAACGCTGCAAAGCGGGTTTGTTCATGCTTTCGGGGTGTCGATTTTGGGGCCGATCAGCGGAAAGCGCCAGATTTGCCCGGACATTGCCTTGATCAGCCCGTACATGCCGAAGAGGACAAGCGTCGAATGGATGCAGGTGAAGTACAAAATAAGGATCACCCAGGTCCATTCCCAGTCAAGGCCGCCGAGGGCGAGAACAAGACCGGAGAGCGTGAGGATCAGCAGGCCACCGACCAGGCTGACGAAAGTTGCCTGCTTCAGGTGCTGGCGGGCCAGCGGCGGTGCATTACCCTTGTATTTTAGCCACAGGCCGAGGAGCAATGCGAAGGCGATGCCCGGCAACAGCAGCAGGTTGATCAGGTACAGTGCTTCGGCGAGGACGGCCAGGTTTTGCCCGGCCTTTTCTTCCTCGAAGCCGAAATCATCGTCCGAAAGTGGCATTGACGATTTCCATCAGCGCCTCGACGGTTTCCTCGTCATCGGTCAGGCTCTCGACCAGTGCGGCGCGGCAGGCGGCGGTAACGTCAAAGCCGGATTTGATCAGCGTGGCCGCATAAACCAGTAGGCGCGTGCTGGCGACTTCTTCCAGGTCGCGGTCCTTCAAGGCGCGGAAGGCTTTGCCGATGCCAACCAGACGTTTGGCGAGATCGGCGTCGCAACCGGTTTCGCTGATCAGAATGGACTGCTCGCGTTCCGTGCTTGGGAAATCAAAGCGCATCGAGACGAAGCGCTGGCGAGTCGATGGTTTCAGGCCCTTCATCAGGTTCTGGTAGCCGGGATTGTAGGAAACAACCAGCATGAAATTGGCGGGCGCTTCGAGTGTTTCGCCGGTTCGGTCGATGGGCAGGATGCGGCGGTCGTCAGCCAGCGGGTGCAGTACCACCGTGGTGTCCTTGCGCGCCTCGACGACTTCATCCAGATAGCAGATGCCGCCTTCGCGCACGGCGCGGGTCAGTGGGCCATCCGACCAGTAGGTGCCCTTGTCGGAGATCAGATGGCGGCCGACCAGGTCGGCGGCGGTCAGGTCGTCATGGCAGGCGACGGTGTAAAGCGGTAGCTTGAGGCGCGCCGCCATATGCGAGACAAAACGCGTTTTACCGCAACCGGTTGGTCCCTTGATGAGTAACGGTAAACGCTGGTGGAAGGCGTGCTCGAAGAGTGAAATTTCGTCACCAGCCGGTTCGTAAAACGGGAGTTCGGTCATTTGAGAGAGATCCAATAAGCCAGCAAAATCAGGCTGGAAACGATTATCAGCCAGCCTTCCAGCAGCATGCGCCACATCAGTGGCGCATTGCGCAGTTCCATGAAATCAAGAATTACCAGACGGCCCTTGATGAAGGCGATGATCAGCATTGTGACAATGGCGAGGGTGCCGGCAGCACCCACTTCGCCAAGATACCAGGTGATCAGCGTGGCGATTATAAGCACCACCCAGGCGCGATTGGCGGGATTTTTCAGAGCGTTCATCATCGCATCACATAGACCAGAGGAAAAAGGATAATCCATAACAGATCAACCATGTGCCAGTAAGCGGCGCCACTCTCCAGGCCGTGCGCGTTCTGGCTGGTGTAGGCACCTTTTCTGGCTTGTAGCCAGAGTGCGGTAAGGATGACCATGCCGAGAATGACGTGCATGAAGTGGAAAAAAGTCAGCGAGATGTAGAACATGTAGAACGTATTGGTCGACAAGGAAATGCCCGCGCCGAATTTGGCTGCATATTCAAAAATTTTGACGACCAGAAAGCCGGCGCCACAGAGGAAGCCAAGGGCAATGTTGCGGGTAACGGCCTTACCTTCATCGCGGTGAGCGGCCTGCACGGCAAGGACAACAAACCACGAGCCGGTAACCAGCAGAATGGTGTTGAGGGCGCCGGCATTCCGGTCCAGCGTGTGCTGGTGGAGGTTGAATAGTTCAACATTGCTGGCCCGGGCAAAGGCGTAGGCTGAGAAGAAAACCGCAAACGCCAGCATTTCGGCGAGGATGAATATCCAGATCGCCAAATCGCCGGGCAGGTGTTTGCTCTGTGGTGTTTCGGATGGAGTAGTGGTCGTCGGGGTCATTGGCTAATGATAACGGGACGCATCATCCGTGCAATTGATCTGCCCCAAAAATGAAAAAAGCGCGGATCTTTCGACCCGCGCTTTGCGAACTATCTCAAGAGGGCTGATTAGGCCGTTTCTTTTTTATCGCCACCAATGAAGAAGCTGGTGATGTAGAGGATGAGTCCGATCAGGAAGAATGCACCACTGATTTCACGAGCCCAGTAGAAGATCGCAATCTTTTCCTGAACGACCATGAAAGGCAGCGGCGAGTCAGAGACACGTTGCAGCCAAACCTGGAGGATGCCGGCGGCAGTCAGGAAGAGCGTGATAAACACCATGGCGATGGTCATCAGCCAGAAAGACCACATTTCAACAACTTGCGACTTGTTGCTGTTGGCAGCCTTGCCGTTCAGGATGGGCATCGCGTAGGAGATCATCATCAGAACGACCATGGCATAGGCGCCGTAGAACGCCATGTG
>CAYWNX010000190.1:0-5792 GCA_964459735.1 uncultured Dechloromonas sp.
TTCCGCAGTATGACCACGTGGGCGGTTATGCCCGCACCTGGGTTGGCTACCGTGGCACACGGCAAGCCTTGTTCAATATTTCCAACCTTATGTTGAGCCAACACCATGAACTCGAACCCTATCGATCAATTTACTGGCAAGACTCCCGCGACGACTGCCGCCCCGGTAAACAACATGTCATCTCGTCGGCTGCAGCTGGTCTGGTCCATTAAGCAGGAGCCTACCGCCGTGATCAAGGTTGCCTTTGCTTCCACCGACCGGACGCGCGTCAATCAGCACTTCGGCGCTGCCGAAGGCTTCGTGATCTACGAAGTGACGCCGGACAAGGCGACGCTGGTTGGCGTCGGCGAATTCGCCGAAGAGGCGATGGATGGCAACGAAGACAAGCTGACCGCCAAGGTCGATTTCCTTGAAGGCTGCGCCGCGGTCTACGTCATGGCGATTGGCGCCTCGGCGATCAAGAAGCTGATGGCCAAGGGCGTCCAGCCGATCCGGATCAATGAGATTGATGCGGTCGACGATCTTTTAAGCGACATTTCCCGCGCCATGAGCGAAGGCGGCGTCGCCTGGATCGATCGTGCCATCGCGGCCCAGACCAAAGCCCGGGCCGAGGACCGTTTCGCCGATATGGCCGAAGAGGGGTGGAAAGGATGAGCGCCAAAATGATCGAACATCGCGGCATCGTCCAGCGCGTTGAAGGCGGCAAGGCCATCGTCGCCATGGAAACCGCCGGCTGCTCTTCCTGCGGGCAGGGCAGCAGTTGCGGCATCGGCCAGATGGCCGCCGGTCGCCCGGCAACGCTGCTTACCCTGCCGGCCGGTCCCGATCTCAAGGCGGGCGATCTGGTCAGTATCGCGCTGCCCGAAAATCGTCTGACGCTATCGGCGCTCCTCGGCTATCTCTTTCCGGCCTTCGCCATGATGCTCGGCGCCTGGATCGGCAGCGTGCTGGATGGTAGCGACGGCGCCACGGCCCTCGGTGCGATGGCTGGCTTTCTTGCTGCGCTGGCCATCGCCCGAATCGTCATCGGCCTGATTCCCGATCTGATGCCGGCGCCGCAACTGATTCCTTTATCCAGTCATTCCAACCTTTTTCAACAGGAGTTCCATCATGAGCGACACAACGACCATTGACCCCATCTTCGCAACGGATTTCGTCAAGGAAATGGCCCGCCAGATGCGCGCCCTGGATACCTACGGCACCTATTCCGGCTGGACCGTCGAGAAGATTCTCGACCCCTACGTCCTGACCAAGGAGCGCAAGGCAGTCATTCCGCTGATCGGCGACCCGGACGACGAAACCATTTCCCGCGTCAAAGCCTTCTACAACGCGATTGCCGTACTGATCGAAAAGGAATGCAAGCTGCTTGCCGTGCCGCTGGTGCACCTGACGCACGAAGGCTTTGGCCGGGCACTGATCACCGTCGGCAAGCTGGTTGCAGTGGATCGTACCCTGCGCGACGTGCATCGCTTCGGCTTTGCCAGCATGTCCAAGATGAAGGACGAGGCTGACAAGATTCTTGCCGTCGCGATCGAACGCATTGGTCAGAACCCGGCTGTTGCCGGCCTGTAAGGGGAGGGGGGCATGACTGACGAAGAACTTGCCGCCCTCGACAAGGAAGTGAAAAAGCTCAAGCGCATCGCTTCCGAATGGGCCTCGCAAATGCACGACCTTGTGGAAGACCGCCTGCCGGCAGCCTACCAGGAGATTCCTGCGCTTTCCCAATCGACCATTGAAGCCTGCCAGGCCTGGGCTGAAGCCAGTGCCCACCTTGCCGCAGCCCGGAAAGGACAACCGGCATGATTACCGGACTCACCAAGGGCGGCACCGAATGGACGCCGCAATTCGCCATCGAACTCGACCAGTCCAAGTGCATCGGCTGTGGTCGTTGTTACAAGGTCTGTCCGCGCAATGTGCTCGATCTGGTCGAGCGCGAGCTGGATGATGATAACGACGACGAGGACGACAACATGATGGTCATGTCCCTGGCCAATGCCTTGGACTGCATCGGTTGTGGTTCCTGCGGCCGGGTTTGCCCGAAGGACTGTTACACCTATGCCCCGGCCTGACCCGACCTTGGGCGATGCCGTCTGCGCCGCGATTCGCGGCCAGGTGGCAAAGCTCGGTTTGTCGATTGGCGACGAACCGCGGTGGGCCGATGCCGTCTTTGAAGAGAGGGCCGACCCCTACTCGCAGGAAATCAGCCTGATCGGCACCTGGTGCGGCAAGCTGCGCTATGGCACCGTCACCCTGTTTCCCGATGGCCGCGTCTTTGCCGAATATCAAGTGCTGCTGCCACACCCGGAAAAGGCCGACAGTTACGTGGAATCCGTGCAAATTTGGGGTCGACCGCAGCAATTGCGTGGTGAAGCCGTGATTGCCGAATACATGAAATAGATCATGACCGTTCCTCGTCTTATTCTGATTCACAAGCAGACCACCAGCGGTCGCGTCCGTTTTTTCTGCCTGAGTTCGGGCATCGTGGCCTTTAATCCGTTGCCGCCGCTCGCGGCGCTGCATGACGAAGACTATTCGCCGAAGATCCAGTTTCACCCGACGGCGGTAGTGCGCGAGGCGGAAATCCACCTCGGTCTACCCGAAGGCGCTATCGAGCCGGTGGCCGAGTTTCAGGCCTGGGCTGATACGCCGGAGGGCGATGTGCCGGTGCTGCTCGCCGCCTTCACCGGCATCGACCCGCCCTTTGCGGCGGCCGAGCGAACAAGCAGCCGCTTCATCGCGATTACCGAATCCCGCCAGTTGAGCGACCTTGAACGCAATCTGCTGCGTCGTGCTTACGAACACGTTTTAGGTTGATTGTCGCAAAAGCGACAAAGCGATTCGGTGCAACAAGTCAATAAATTCAGTTAGTTAAGTTGTTGTTTCGGCATGGCACAGGGCTTGCAATGAATGTCCCATCTACTCTGGGAGAATCGCCATGATCAATTTGACACCTGCTGCTGTGAAAGCTGTTCAACGCTTTATCCGCGGTTCCGAAACGCCTGTTATCGGGCTGCGCCTGACCATTTCCGGCGGCGGTTGCTCCGGCCTGCAATACGGCATGAAGCTTGAATCCGACAAGGCCGAGGATGACTGGGAGCTGGAAGTCGAAGGCGTCAAATTGCTGGTCGATGCCATCACCTTCCCGATGATCGACAACGTCACCGTCGATTTCGTCGATACGCTGACCCATACCGGTTTCAAATTCGACAACCCGAACGCCAGCGCGCAGTGCTCCTGCGGCTCGTCGTTCTCGGTTTAAGGAGCGCACAGCATGTGGGAATATTCAGACAAGGTTCGCGAGCACTTCTTCAACCCCCGTAACTCCGGCCCGCTGGAAGAAGCCAACGGCATCGGCGATGTCGGCTCCATTCAGTGCGGCGATGCGCTGCGCCTGATGCTCAAGGTCGAACCGGAAACCGAGATCATCCTCGACGCCCATTTCCAGACCTTCGGCTGCGGTTCCGCCATCGCCTCGTCGTCGGCTTTGACCGAAATGGTCAAGGGCATGACGCTGGACCAGGCGCTGGAAGTGTCCAACCAGAATATCGCCGACTTTCTTGATGGTTTGCCGCCGGAAAAGATGCATTGCTCGGTGATGGGCCGCGAAGCGCTGCAAGCCGCCATCGCCAACTATCGCGGCGAAGAGTGGTCGGACGACCACGAAGAAGGAGCGCTGATCTGCAAGTGCTTCGCCATCGACGCGGTAATGATCGAGGACGTGGTCAAGGCCAACAACCTGAACACGGTCGAGGAAGTCACCTTCTACACCAAGGCCGGTGGCGGTTGTGCCGCCTGCCACGAAGGTGTCGAGGAAATACTCGCCAAAGTCAAGGCCGAACGCGCCGGCCCCGGCGAAGTCTCGCCGCCGCCCGCGCATTTGCCAGATTCGCCGGCGATGCCTGATGCACCGAAGCCGCCCGCAGCCAAGCTGACGCTGGTGCAGAAGATCAAGAAGATCGAGGAAGTACTGGAGTCGGTCCGTCCGATGCTCCAGCGCGACCACGGCGACGTCGAACTGGCCGACGTCCAGGGCAAGAAGATCTATGTGCACCTGAAGGGTGCCTGTTCCGGCTGCATGATGGAAGCGGCCACCCTGGGCGGCATCCAGCAGAAGATGATCGAGGCCCTGGGCGAACTGGTCCAGGTGTTGCCGTTCTCGCACATGCCGGTCGAGGCTTGATTGCCGTTGCTACGGTCAACCCGAAAAATAGCCCGAAATTGAAATTGCCCAACCCCAACCGAGAACCTGAGGAGCGCGCCATGAACCCGATCTATCTGGACAACAATGCCACCACGCGCTGTGACCCCGCCGTGGTGCAAGCCATGCTCCCCTTTTTCACCGAGCATTTTGGTAACGCGTCGTCCATTCATGCCTTTGGCAGCGAAGTGGGCAAGGCCTTGAAGAAGGCCCGGAGTCAGGTACAGGCGCTGCTCCGCGCCGAGCACGACTCGGAGATTATTTTTAACTCCTGCGGCACCGAATCCGATTCAACCGCCATCCTTTCTGCCCTCAAGGCACAGCCGGATCGCAACACGGTGATCACCACCAACGTCGAGCATCCGGCCATCCTGACCCTGTGCGAATGGCTGGAAAAGGAAGGTTACATTGTCCATAAGTTGAAAGTGGACAAGAAGGGCCGTATCGACATGGACGAATACAAGTCCCTGTTGAATGACCGTGTCGCCATCGTCTCGGTGATGTGGGCCAACAACGAAACCGGCACCATTTTTCCGGTCGTTGAAATGGCTGAACTGGCGTCCGCCAAGGGCATCATGTTCCATACCGATGCAGTGCAGGCCGTCGGCAAGATTCCCATTGATCTGAAGAACACCAAGATCGACATGCTCTCGCTCTCCGGCCACAAGCTGCATGCGCCCAAAGGTATCGGCGTGCTCTATCTGCGTCGCGGCTGCCGTTTCCGTCCGCTGTTGCGGGGTGGTCATCAGGAACGCGGCCGTCGTGCCGGTACCGAGAATTCAGCCTCCATCGTCGGTCTCGGCATGGCCTGCGAACTCGCCATGCAACACATGGCCGAGGAGAACACCACGGTCAAACGCCTGCGCGACCAGTTGGAAAGCGGCCTGTTGAGCCAGATTACGCACTGTTTTACAACCGGCGATGTTTCCAACCGCTTGCCCAATACCAGCAACATTGCTTTCGAGTACATCGAAGGCGAGGCCATCCTGCTGCTCTTGAACAAGGTCGGCATCGCTGGCAGTTCCGGCTCGGCCTGCACCTCCGGCTCACTCGAACCGTCGCATGTAATGCGGGCGATGGGCATTCCCTACACGGCTGCCCACGGCACGATCCGCTTTTCGCTCTCGCGCTACAACACCGAAGCTGAAATCGATCGGGTGATCGAGGCTGTGCCACCGATCATCGCCCAGCTGCGCAAGCTTTCGCCGTACTGGAGTGACGTCGCTGGCAAGAGCGGGCCGGCCGCCAACCCCGAAGCCGCCTTCGCCCCGACTTACGCCTGACGGCCAACCGTCTCTCTCTGCAGCAATCTCGGTTTGCCCCGGAAGCAATTCCGGGGCATTTTTTCCAGGATTGCGCTCAGCTTGGCAAACGCTTTAGCGATTGGCCGGTACCTGAAGAATGGCATGGGCGAGTACCGCTGGATCTTCTGCGCCGACGATGATCTGTTGCCGATTGAGAATGAAGGTGGGCACCATGCGGATACCCATTTTGCGGATCTGGCGCTCTTCTTCACGCACAGTAAGCCGGTCTTCATCTGAACGGAGATAGCACTCCACTTCGGGAGCCGGGTAACCGCATTCGGCAGCGATCC
>CAYWNX010000191.1:0-5748 GCA_964459735.1 uncultured Dechloromonas sp.
CCGCTTCATCGGCGGCAGAATCCTTGCAATCGACCTGTCGCCGAGGAATTTTCCCAATGAAACCAGCCGCCATCCTGCTCGCCATCTTTGCCCTGACCTGCAATGCCAATGAAAACGCCAGCATTCTCGAACACCCGATGCTCAATGCCGCACGCAACGGCACCGGCAGGGATGTCGAGGCCACGCTGCGCAGCGAACCGAACAGCCGTGACCTGCGAACAGCGCTCGGTTCGACACCATTGCATCTGGCCGCTGCCAATGCCGATCCCGGTTCGCTGAAAGCGCTATTGGCGGCCGGCGCCGACCCCAATCTCCGGGACAAGGAAGGCCTGACGCCGCTCCACGTCGCCGCCTACTCGCAAAATGCAACGCATGCCCAATTGCTGCTCGAAGGCGGCGCCGACCCCTCCCTGAAAACCAATGCCGGGCGCGACCCGACCTCAATGGCAAGAAAAGTCATGGCCAATGAAGTGGCTGGCGTCATTTCCCTCTGGCTGCTGAAAAAATGCACCGCGGGCAAACCTTGCTGACCCCTCCGCCGTCCTTGCCCGAGAAACCTTCAGCTTGCAGACTGCCTGAGCCAGCATGAGATCAGCGACAAAATCCGTGTACCTGGTGATTGAAATCAGCTGCGACGAAAGCAGCGCCCGCCTGATTGCCGGCAGCGACAAGCCGGACCTGCGGCAAATAATTTCGAACGAACAATTCAGGGTAATCAGCCTTGAAAGGCAACGGCCGAATGTCGACTCGCCAAACCGGCTGGATTATTTTGCCCGGCCGGCCGCCCCTGACTGCCAGCTTTCCCGCGAAACAGGGCATAAATCACTCAGCGCACTGGAAAAGGAATACATCGAGCAGGTTTTGGCAAGCAATGGCGGCAACCGCTCGCAAACGGCGAAGATCCTGAATATCAACCGCCGGACGCTACAGCGGAAAATATCGCAATTCTGATTGCGGTTTTTTGCCCAAAATTTCAGTCGACCGCAGCCAACAGCGGCATCGCATCCTGCTGACCGGCTCAAAGCGCGCCAATAGCACATCCCCCTCCCAGGCGATCAATCTCTCTGATTCAGGCGCTTCCAGAGTGTTGTGCGCGACATGCCAAGTCGCCGTGCAGCTTCAGCCTTGTTCCCACCCGATTCTTCCAGCACCTTCTGGATCAACGTCCATTCTGCTGCATCGCCCCCCGTCGTGCGGTAATAGTGCGTCAGCCGGCCAGTCATCGCGAGTGGCTCCGCGTGTGACGGCGCTTTGGCGACCACTTCGCTCGGCAGGTGCTTCGGCCGAATTGTCGTTCCCTCAGCATGAACCACGGCGTACTCGAGCGCGTTGAAGAGGTGCCTGACGTTTCCCGGCCAGTCAAAGGTCTCGAGTGCGATCATGGCCTCCGGCGACAGAGTCACATCGGGCAGTCGGTAACGTTCTGCCAGGTTGCTCAGCAGCTTGCTGGTGAGCAACGGTATGTCCTCGCGACGTTCGCGCAATGGCGGAACGTCCAGTGGAAGGACGCGCAGCCGGTAAAAGAGGTCCTCGCGAAACTCGCCCCGCTTGACCATGGCGGCAAGATCGCGGTGCGTGGCGGCGATTACCCGCACGTCGACTTTGCGTGGGTGGTTCTCGCCAACGCGGACGATTTCGCGCTCCTGCAGCACGCGCAGCAACTTGGTCTGGGTGGCTGGCGAGATTTCGCCAATCTCGTCCAGCAGCAGCGTGCCGCCATTTGCGGCTTCGAAGCGCCCCGGGCGCGCTGCGATGGCTCCGGAAAAGGCGCCCTTGGCATGGCCGAAAAGCTCCGATTCCAGCAGGTTCTCCTGCAGCGAGGCGCAGTGTACCGCGACATAATCGCCCTTGGAGCGTGAAGAATTGTCATGCAAGGCCTGCGCCACCAATTCCTTGCCGACGCCGCTTTCCCCGATGATCAGGACGTTGGCCTCGCTCGTCGCGGCACGCAGCACTTTCTGGTAGAGGTCCTGCATGATCCGGCTGCGCCCAATCAGCCCGCCAAGCTGCCAGCGTTCGCGAATCTGCGTTACCAGCGCCATCTCGCGCGAACAGTCGCGCAGAATGATCGCGTAAGACATCGCGGAATCGTTCGGCGGCAGTCGCATGGCCCACATGCGCAGTGAGATCTGCTCGCCGTCCGGCCCTTTGAGCGTGACGTCCTGGCTCTTGCGGTCGTCGTCCTGCGCCGGCATCAGCGAACAATGTCCCCTGATCTCGCATTCGCGGGCACACGTAGTCCCGACGAAGTGCGACGGACACAGGCTTCCGATAAAGGACTCATCAGCCTGGCCCAGCATGCGCATGGCCGCAAGATTCATTTGCAGGACTCTGCGCCCACCATCCAGAAAAACAACCCCTTCCTCCAGGTTGTCGAGGAAAACCCGCAACGTCACCAGGCTTTGCATCCATACTCTCCGTTCAGATTAAACGTTCACTGTGAACGTACAGTGAACGCGGCGAGTATAGCTCAAACTCAAATTTTGATAACAAATAACTATCTATCAATTACTTACAAAAATGGCACGGTTATCGCTTAAGAACGTTATCCGGCAACTTAACATCCGTGAGTGTCCTGATCGCCACAACCATTTGCCTGATTGGAAAACGAAATTGAACGTGAAACCCCTACGCCTGTAAAAGCCGGGTCGGATTACCGACCATCAAACCCCCTGGACATTAACCGTTAACGAGAATGAAGTTGAACACCATGCCTTTCGTATTTCCCGCTCCTGCCTCGATCGAGGCACCCAACCAGCACGGCCGTGCCGCCAGCGCAACGCCGATGCGGAGTCCTTGCGCCATAACCTAATCGGCCCTGGCAAGGGGCCGCTGCCAAGGCCGCCTGGCTGTTATATGCACTCACCCGCCGGTGCAACTGCAACCAAAAACTGATCCAGCCCGACCGCGCCGCCGTGGGCCTCCCGGGGCCGGTGCAGCGGGCGTCAAAACACAAGAGAGAACCATTTATGTTGCAACAAATTGCTTGGCCAGTTTCACTCGCCCTCATGATCCTGGTGGCTATTGGATTCATGTTCGTTGCCCTCAAATCCGGCCGGCGCGCCAATGATTACACGCCGATGCAGGTTCGCGCCTATCGCATCCGCACCAAGCTGTTCTGGGTGCTGGTGCTGGTGCTGGGACCGACGATGATCTACAACCTGGCCGATCTGCCGTACAGCGCCAGCTATGCCCGCCCCAATGCTTCCGGCGCACCGGCCATGATCATCGAAGCCAAGGGTTTTCAATGGCGCTGGGAATTGAGCCACAACCGCGTCGCCGTTGGCCAACCAGTGGAGTTCCGCGTCACCAGTGCTGACATCAATCACGGCTTCGCCATTTACGACGCGGATATGCATCTGGTCGCCCAAACCCAGGCGATGCCGGGCTACATCAACAAGCTCAACTACACCTTCAGCAAGAAAGGCACCTACAAGATTCTGTGCCTGGAGTACTGCGGTGTCGCACACCACAACATGATGACCGAAATCGAAGTCGGCGACCTGTAGAAAAGGAAACAGAAATGTATAGCTATATTCTCAAACCCGAGCGTGGCGCCGACAGCAGTGTGCTGGCTTACCTGGTCACCGCAGCCGCCGTGCTGCTGCTGATGATGTGCTTCGGCCTGGTGATGCGACTGGAACAGGCACAACTCATCAATGTCGGCGCGATCCGGTTCTACCAGCTCATGACGCTGCATGGCGCCGGCATGGTCGGCATCGCCGGCATTGCAGGCGCCGCCGTCATGTGGCACTTCCTGCAGCAGTACGTCAAGCTCTCCAAAGTCATATTCGTTGCCAATCTGGCCCTGTTCCTCGTCGGCGTTGTCATGATCCTGGGGAGCGTGCTGCTCGGACAGTTCCACGGTGCCTGGACCTTCCTCTACCCGATGCCGGGAAAATCGATGGGCATGTGGAGTACGGATGCGGCAGCTCTGTTCATGGGGGGACTGCTGGTGATCGGCGTCGGCTTTCTGCTGATGCATCTCGATATCGCCCGCGCCATCATTGCCCGTTACGGCAATTTCGCCCGGGCACTCGGCTGGCCGCAACTGTTCGGCACCGATGACGGCGGGGCGCCACCGCCGACGGTGGTCGCCAGTACGATGGTGACGATCGTCAATGTCATCGGTCTGGTGGTCGGCGCCAGCATCCTGACCATGATGCTGGTCAACCTCTACGTCCCGAGCTTTGAAATCGACCCGCTTCTGGCAAAGGGTATGATCTACTTTTTCGGTCACGTTTTCATCAATGCGACGATCTACATGGCGGTGATCGCGGTCTATGAAATCCTGCCGCGCTACACCCAACGCCCCTGGAAGGCCAACAAGGTTTTCCTCGCTTCGTGGACGGCCTCGACGCTGATGGTGATGTTCATTTTCCCGCACCATCTGTTGATGGACTTTGCCTTTCCGAAGTGGATGCTGATCATGGGTCATATCATCGGCTACCTGAACACTTTTCCGATCCTGGTGGTGACCGGCTACGGCGCCCTGATGATCGTGTACCGCTCCGGTATCCGCTGGGATACGGCTTCCAAACTGCTGTTCATCTCGCTCTTCGGCTGGGCGGCAGGCGCCATGCCGGCCTTCATCGACGGCACCATCACGGTGAACCTGGTGATGCATAACACGCTCTGGGTGCCGGGCCACTTCCACACCTACCTGTTGCTCGGCATGGTTGCGATGGTATTCGGTTTCATGTACTACCTTGGCAAGCCGCAACAGAAAGCCGAGGACAGCTTCCTCGACCGCGCCGCGTTCTGGGGATTTGTCACCGGCACGCTTGGCTTCTCGCTTTCTTTCCTCTATTCGGGCAAGGAAAGCGTCGCCCGCCGCTATGCAGTGCATCTGCCGGAATGGGTGCCCTACGACCGCGTCGGTTCGTTGTTTGCGGCGCTGGTGGTGACCTCGTCAATACTGTTCGTGGTCCGCTTCCTCTCCCGTCTGGCCTTGGCCGGGCGTGACTACCCGCGCGCCTCGCCGGCGCATGGGACGCCAGCATGAAACTAGCCGGGCGCAGCGTTGCGATCGGGGCGCTGGTGACCTTTTTGGGCATCGGCATCCTCTGGGGGGGCACCGACAGCTTTGCCGCCTTCACGGCCGAAACCGCGCGGCGCGAGGCACTCTTGCGCGCCCCGCGATCGCTTCCCGCGGTTGTGCTCGAAGACCAGGACGGGCGCATCTTTGGCTTACAGGATTATCGGGGACGACTGCTCGCGGTGGAGTTCATCTATACGCGTTGCAGTACCGTCTGCAGCACCCTCGGCATGGCCTTCAAGCAGATACGCGATCACGTTCCGCAGCAAGCCCTCGGGCGTGACTTCGCGCTCCTCAGCATCAGTTTTGATACGGAGGAGGACATGCCTCATCGCCTCAAGGCCTACGGCGACGCCTACGGTGCAGATGGCAAGCACTGGCGCGTGGCGCGGGTGCGCAACGCCGCGGAGCTTAAACCGCTGCTCGATGCTTTCGGCATCGTCGTGATTCCCGACGGACTGGGTGGTTTCGAGCATAACGCGGCTATCCACTTGCTGGGGCGCGACGGCAAGCTGGCGCTGATTAGCGACATCAATGAACCGATTCCGTTCTCCGAAAAGATGATGCAATGGTTATGACCGCTTCCCTGCTGCGTCGCGGTCGTTTTACCGGCGCAACACTGTACCTGTACCTGTATCTGTTGCTGGCGACCCCGGCGGCCCGTTCCTGGCTGGAGGCGAGCATGACCGGCCACATGTTGCTGCAAATTC
>CAYWNX010000192.1:0-780 GCA_964459735.1 uncultured Dechloromonas sp.
GGCGAGCCGAGATCGCTTGGCCACCACTGGCCGGCGGCGGCTGCCGAGACGAACAGGCTGCCACTCGGCGCATTGTTCGAGGATTGATACTGCGACTGGCTGGAAACCGGCTGAAAGCTGCCGGGCTGGTTCATCAGCTGGTTGGAGATTTCCACGCACAAGCCATCAACCTTGGATTTCAAGCCGTAATTGAACATGTCGCCGACCATGGTCATGCCGCCCTGCATCCATTGGCCGGAGCCACCGAGATCCGGATGGCTGAATTGCGCCATTGTGCCGTTGCCATTCATGACCGCATAAACCATGTTGACCACGGCATCGGTACTGACGTTATAGCGTTGCGCCAAATCCTGAATGAACTGCTGACCTTGTGGTGTGAACTGCTGCATGGCTTGCTCCTGACTGGAACTCATGAAAAAGCGAAAAATCTCTGCGCCAGCTCGCAGCAATTTTCTCGTTGAGTGAAGCCGAAGGAGGCTTGAATGTTCTCCGGTCGACTTCGTTTTTTACCGAATTTTTCGGGAAAGCGAGTCCATTATAGGGGGCAGAAATCCCCGAAATGGCGGCCACGGCAGCAATATTTCATGATGCGCGGAAATGGTGCAAATGCGGGGCTGGCGGTCAGGGACGGTGCAAAAAATGCCCAAAAATCGGGCATAAATGTGAGTTTTGAGTGGGGCGTCATGGGGAGGGCCGGACGCCCTCACGCCATTTAGCGGCCGCGTCCCTTCCAGGTAGTCTGGCAGGTTTTCTGGATATAGCGCAGGGCACGTTCCAAGT
>CAYWNX010000192.1:790-5726 GCA_964459735.1 uncultured Dechloromonas sp.
CCAAGTGGCTGTCCGGCATTTCAGGATCGAGGTCGGCGAGTTGTGTTTCTGCTTCCGGCCGCAGGTCTTCAAGCCAGAGATCCTTCAGGTCATCGCGCATCTCATGCGGTGCGTGCGCTTCGATGAAATCGATCACCGCCGGTGAATTGAAACCGGATTTTCTGAATGACTGGATGATCTCCTTGGCTTCCCGTTGCAGCAGGCTGGCCTTGGGGGCAAAACCGGTCGCCACCAACAGAAAGACGGTGGCAACGACATTAGGGTCGTCGCCATCGCCCTTGGTGACGCGGTGCCATTCCTTGGCGACCAGTTGATCGTATTCCCCGATGGCTTCGGAAACGCTTTCATTGACGAAGTAATCGCCGGCTGTCTCGCCGTGCAGCAGCGCATCGGCGCTTTTGTCGCTGGCGCGCAGTTCCGGGATGATTTCACTGACAAACCTGGTCAGCGCATTGCGCGTTGCCGTCTGGAAATCTTCCGGTGCATGCGCCAGAAAAGCATTCAGTCGCGCTTCATCGAGTTTCGCCGGCTTTTTCCGGGCGGCCTGCAACAGTTTGGCCAGACCGGTTCGCCCCGGGATCTCCAGCGGCGCATCCTTGATGAAAAGCACCAGCAGGGCGCTGCGGATGACCGTGTCGGCGACCACCGAGTCCAGGTCGTCCCGGCTCAGGCCGAGCTTCTTGCCGAGCCAGCAGGCCAGCCCGATCTGGCGCTGGCAGGCAGTGCGCAGCGCCTGCTCGTCGCGGTATTGTTTGATTGACAGCGGCGAGGCAAAGGTTTTGTCGTTGAGGAAGTTTTTCTGATCTTCCGGCAACGCGCTATGGCCGTCGATCAGCGTGCTGTCCGGCATGGCGTGCAGCATTTTCAGCATGTCCGAGCCGCCTTTGGAGAGCGACAGGAAAGACTTGTCGCGCAGGGCGAGGGCGGCCAGTTGCAGGTCGCCGCCGCTGCTTTCTTCCAGGTACAAACTGACCAGATTGACCATGCGCTCACGCGCATTTTCCAGATCGGTCCGCAAATGGGCGGTGCCGAAATGGTTGGCAATCTGCACAATGCCCTTGGGGCCGTCGTTCAGGATGGCATCGAGGCGGCTGGGCGAGATGATGCTCTGCTGCAGTCCGAAGCAGAGCGCTTTTTCAAAGAATGGACGGCCGTCGACCGTCGCGATGGCGCTAGAAGCGTGAGCCATGAATTCCCTCGGTCAGATCGCGGATTCTTCGAGTTCGCCAGGTTCGTTTTGCTCGGCGCTTGGCGTCTGGAGGGCCGCTGTAGCCTGTTCGGCAAAGCGTTGCATGCGATCGCGCAGCAAAATGATGACTTGCTCGAAGATGTCCGGATGCTCGTGGCGCAATACCCAGGCGGTTTCCATCCAGTCGCCGTCGGAGGCTTCGGCCCGTGTGACGCGGGGCTGGGTGTCGGAGATCGAGTCACCCAGGTTCAGTGCCTCGTCGATTTCGTCGACTTTCTCGGCCAGCCAGGTAATGGATTTGTTTTCCATCGAGGATTCCGGCATCGTTTCGCTGAACTCGCCCGTCATCGCAAAGTGCAACACTTCTTCGAAGCGATCCGCGAAGTAATTGGCAAAGGTGTCGTAACCGCCATCGATTTCCCCAATCGCTTCCAGGTATTCGCCTGCCATGTCGCCATTGGCGTGTACGACGGCGTTGATCATGCCGCGCAAGGCTTCATGGGTGCGGTCGCGGTACTTCTGTTCAAGGATCACGGCGCGGGCAAATTGCTCCGGCGAGACGACCATGTTGATCACCGATTCCCGCGAGGCATCGAACTCGCGCATCATCGCCAGCAGGTCTTTGGGGGGGATTTCATCGAGGATGGCGACCAGCGCGTCATCGCCTTCTTCATCGGCGATGGCGACCAGCGCGTGCTCGGCGCCGGCAACATCGCCAGCGAGAATGAGTTTGATGGTTTCTTGAACGACGGGGTGTGTCATACGGCTTCCTTTTATTGCTTTAGTGCTTTGATCCATGGTTGGAGCGATCTAGAGACGAGTTGAAAGTTTGTAACGATCAATGATCCACTGAATCGAAGCCCTGCTTGGACATCCAGTCGGCTCCGGCTTCTGAAAGATCGCGCTCGTCATCTTCTTCGTCATCATCCGAGCCGTGGTTTTCCGATTCCTCGGACTCATCCGACGATGCTGCCGGCAAGTCGCTGCCATCCTTGAGGCGCAGGAATTCAAGCCCGACGGTGGTAACCAGAAAGGCATCGCCGCCTTCTTCACGCAGGGCGGCAGCAATCAACGGCTTGGCCCACTCGGCAATGTTGAGCGAACTTTTGACAGCATTCCAAGCCGGGAAATTCGGCTGGCCGGGTTCGTTGGCCACGGTGCGCAGCATGAGTGCCGAATCCTTGAACTGAAAGGCTTCGTAGAAGGCGACAGCGACCATTTCCGGGGCGAATTCGATCATCGGCAGGATGGCGTGAATGGCGTCGCGCTTTTCCTTGAGGCGGGATTGAAGGACGGTTTTACCCTCGGAATCGCTCAGCAGGTCGTCGATTTCGCTGGCGTAGGTATGAGAGAGTTCGGCAAAGAAGCGGGATTTTTTCATGAGGTAGCAACATCCGAGAGATAGGTTTTCCAGATGTCCTGGGCAACAGTTTGGGGGTCGTCGATCAGGCTGCGACGACGATTGTCGTCATAAGCCTTGCGGCGTGTTTCGTCGGACAAAACCTCGTAGGCTTCCTGAATCTCGCGAAAGCGGGTCGCGGCATCAGGTGACTGGTTTTTGTCCGGGTGATACTGGTTCGCCTTTCTGCGGTAGGAGGTCTTGATGACTTCCGGCGTCGCTCCGGGCGAGACGCCCAGTATGGCGTAATGGCTTTTCACGGCTTACTCCTTGATTCTCAATCTGCGTCTGAAAGTCGATGAATGATCATTCGTCCACATTCAAGTTCGCTACCGGGACGCTGCTTCCACCCAAGGTGACGTCCTGCGTGGCGCGGTCAACCGCCAAAATATCGTTATTTCCCTGGCTTGTGGTTGCGCTGGGTACTTTGATCTCGAAGGGGAGGCGACGCTCATCGGCGACGCGCAGCATCAGCAAACGGATCGCATCCGAAATCGACAAACCCATGGCGCCCAGGGCTTCAGCGGCACGTTCCTTGGTATTCGTATCGATGCGCGCGCGGACGTAAGTATCGGCAGTACTCATGGTCAGCTCTCCTTGAAACCGGGGTAGGGGTTGGTATTGTAGTCACAATGGGACTACGTTTCAAGGTGAGCTTGTCGCTTTGCCGTCGGCTGACAAGCCGATGGATTGTTGAGCCGGGCAGTTGAAATTCATCAGATGATCCTTATCTGCTCGGTATCAAAAAAATTGTCCCTGGAGATTGATCATGCGACTCGATAAATTCACCACCAAATTCCAGCAAGCCTTGGCCGATGCCCAGAGTCTGGCGATTGGCAGCGACCAGCAATTCATCGAACCGCAGCATTTGCTGCTTGCCCTGATCAATCAGGACGATGGCGGCACGAGTTCGCTGCTGGCTAGGGCCGGGGTCAATGTGCCGGGCCTGCGCAACGATCTGGACGCGGCCATCAAGCGCCTGCCGCAAGTCTCCGGTCATGGGGGCGAGGTGTCGGTGGGCCGTGATCTCGGCAACCTGTTCAATCTGACCGACAAGGAAGCCCAGAAACGCGGCGACCAGTTCATTGCCAGCGAAATGTTCCTGCTTGCGCTGTGCGAAGACAAGAATGAAACCGCCCGCATCGCCAAGCAACATGGCCTGAGCCGCAAGTCACTGGAGGCCGCGATCATGGCGGTGCGTGGCGGGCAGGGCGTTGATTCGCAGGATGCCGAAGGCCAGCGCGAAGCACTGAAAAAATACTGTATTGATCTGACCGAACGCGCGGCCCAGGGCAAGCTTGACCCGGTGATCGGTCGCGACGATGAAATCCGCCGCGCCATGCAGATTCTGCAGCGCCGTACCAAGAACAACCCGGTGTTGATCGGCGAGCCGGGCGTCGGCAAGACGGCGATTGTCGAAGGACTGGCCCAGCGCATCGTCAATGATGAAGTGCCGGATACGCTGAAGGGCAAGAAGGTGCTGGTTCTCGATATGGCCGGGCTGCTGGCGGGTGCCAAATACCGCGGCGAGTTCGAGGAGCGTTTGAAGGCGGTGCTCAAGGAGGTTTCGCAGGAAGAGGGAAAAATCATCCTCTTCATCGACGAGCTGCACACGATGGTCGGCGCCGGCAAGGCGGAAGGCGCGATTGATGCCGGCAACATGCTGAAGCCGGCGCTGGCGCGTGGCGAACTGCATTGCATCGGCGCCACGACGCTGGACGAATATCGCAAATACATCGAGAAGGATGCCGCGCTTGAGCGTCGCTTCCAGAAGGTGCTGGTCGAGGAGCCGAGCGTCGAATCGACGATTGCCATCCTGCGCGGTTTGCAGGAGAAGTACGAACTGCACCACGGCGTTGATATCACCGACCCGGCCATCGTGGCTGCGGCTGAACTGTCGCATCGTTACATTACCGATCGCTTCCTGCCGGACAAGGCGATCGATCTGATCGACGAAGCGGCGGCCCGGATCAAGATGGAAATCGATTCCAAGCCGGAATCCATGGACAAGCTCGATCGCCGCATCATCCAGCTCAAGATCGAGCGTGAAGCGGTGAAGAAGGAAAAGGACGAAGCCTCCTTGAAGCGTTTCGGCTTGATCGAGGACGAAATCGCCAAGCTGACCAAGGAGTATTCCGATCTCGAAGAAATCTGGAAATCGGAAAAGTCTGCCGTGCTTGGCTCGGCGCAGGTCAAGGAAGAAATCGACCGGGTCAAGGCCGAAATTATTCGCCTGCAGCGCGAAGGCAAGCTCGAACAAGTGGCCGAACTGCAATACGGCAAGCTGCCGCAACTCGATGAGAAATTGAAGGCGGCTGAAAAAGCTGGCGAAGGTGCAGGCCAGAAGA
>CAYWNX010000193.1:0-5713 GCA_964459735.1 uncultured Dechloromonas sp.
CGAATTCGACAGGGTATTAACCCTGACGCTGCTTATGACGTGGGTCCTTACAAAGGACGCGCACGACACCCTTGCGACGGACGACTTTGCAATTGCGGCAAATACGCTTCACTGAAGGATGAACTTTCATGTATTACTCCTCATCTGCGAGAACTTGGAAGCAGCCGTGATTCCTAGCCCTGCGGTTTATTGCGTAGAGAACTTTTACCTGGCGTGAAATTAACAACTTTCACGCGTCGATTGATTGGTTGAAAACAAAGACATCGATCCCGGACAGTATTTAATGCGACTAGGCACCCACCCGAGGGCCGACTTATTTCATCATGGGAGCACCTTTGAAGTTTGCTTTCTTCAAAAGACTCTCGTATTGATGAGACATGACATAAGCCTGAACCTGAGACATGAAGTCCATGGTTACGACCACAATAATCAAAAGCGAAGTTCCGCCAAAGTAAAATGGCACATTCCACTTCAAAATCAGGAATTCTGGGAGCAGGCAAACCACCGTAATATATGCAGCCCCAATAAGCGTCAAGCGCGTGAGAATCTTGTCGATATAGCGAGCGGTCTGCTCTCCTGGACGAATACCAGGAACGAATGCTCCACTTTTCTTGAGATTGTCAGCCGTTTCCTTCGAGTTGAAAACTAACGCAGTATAGAAAAAACAAAAGAAAATAATCGCAGCAGCGTAAAGCATGACGTAAATCGGCTGCCCCGGCGAAAGCGTTCCTGCCACATCCTTCAACCAACGCATCGATTCGCCAGAGCCAAACCAGCCGGCAACAGTCGCCGGGAACAAAATAATAGACGACGCGAAGATCGGCGGAATAACCCCGGCCATATTCAACTTAAGCGGAAGATGAGAACTCTGCCCACCATAAACTTTATTGCCAACTTGACGCTTGGCGTAATTCACCAAGATCTTGCGCTGGCCTCGCTCAACAAAGACCACGAAGGCAGTGACCGCAACGACAAGCAGGCAAATTACAATGGCTGTCAGTGGGTGCATTGCGCCAGTACGAACCAACTCCAGAAGACCGCCAATGGCATTAGGCAAACCAGCCGCAATACCGGCAAAAATAATGATCGAAATGCCATTTCCAAGACCACGCTCGGTAATCTGCTCACCAAGCCACATCAAAAACATCGTCCCGGTCACAAGTGTTGAGACAGTTGTCAAACGGAACATGAATCCTGGATCGTTGACCAAGCCCGCTTGAGCTTCAAGCGCCACCGCTATGCCCAGCCCTTGGAACAAAGCGAGACCCAAAGTACCGTAACGAGTGTACTGAGTAATCTTGCGGCGTCCTGACTCACCCTCTTTTTTAAGGGCCTCGAGTTGCGGACTGGCGACACTCATAAGCTGCATGATGATCGACGCCGAAATGTACGGCATGATCCCCAAGGCAAAAATAGTAAAACGCGACAGGGCGCCGCCCGAAAACATGTTGAACATGCCGAGGATGCCGCCCTGCTGCGAGTTGAACAAGTCGGAAAGAACGTTGGGATCGATCCCGGGAACCGGAATATGGGCACCAAGTCGATAAACGACGAGTGCTCCAAGAAGGAACCAAAGACGACGCTTAAGATCGCCGAATTTGCCGCCCTTGCCAACGGTATTGGGGTTTGCTGCCAACGTTCTAACCTTTCCCAAACTTACGCAGCAACCGATCCGCCAGCTGCTTCAATAGCAGCCTTTGCACCTTTGGTTGCACCAACGCCTTTTAAAGTAACCTTGCGGCTAATAGCGCCAGAAAGGATCACCTTAGCAGACAGCGCATCACCTGGAACAATACCTGCAGCCTGCAGAGCCAGCAGATCAATCGCGTCGATAGGCAGACGATCCAGATCAGTCAACCGAACTTCATAGTTGCGGGCACGGGTCAAGGAATTGAAGCCACGCTTGGGCAGGCGGCGTTGCAACGGCATTTGACCGCCCTCGAAACCGACCTTGTGAAAGCCACCTGAACGTGACTTTTGACCCTTATGACCGCGACCACAAGTCTTGCCTAAGCCAGACCCAATGCCACGACCAACACGCTTAGCGGCTTTTTTTGAGCCCTCAGCCGGTTTGATGGTATTTAAACGCATGGCTTAACCCTCAACCTTAACAAGATACTGAACCTTCTGGATCATCCCGCGCACAGCAGGCGTATCCTCAAGCTCTGACGAACTGTTCAGCCTGCGCAGACCAAGGCCACGTACTGTAGCGCGGTGATCCTGCTTGGTGCCGATGATGCTTTTGACAAGCGTCACTTTGATTTTGTTATCAGACATGACTTACCCCAAAACCCGCTCAACTGACAAACCACGTTTGGCAGCGATTTCAGACGGCGTATTGACCTTCGACAAACCGTCGATAGTAGCACGCACAATATTGTAAGGATTTGTCGAGCCGTGAGCCTTGGCAACCACGTTGGTCACACCAACAACCTCGAAGACGGCGCGCATGGCGCCACCTGCGATAATCCCGGTTCCTTCCGGAGCAGGCTGAATCATCACGGTAGTGGCACCGTGGCGCCCCATAACTGTGTGATGAACGGTCCCGTTCTTAAGGCTGACTTTTGCCATCTTGCGACGAGCTTCATCCATTGCCTTTTGAGCCGCAACTGGAACTTCACGGGACTTGCCCTTGCCCATTCCAATACTGCCATCGCCATCACCAACTACGGTTAATGCAGCGAAACCGAGAATACGGCCGCCTTTAACCACTTTGGTAACGCGATTGACCGCGACCATTTTCTCGCGCATGCCATCATCGGGCTTCTCAGCCTGCTGCGGCCGCTTACTTCTTTCAGGTTTAGCCATTTCTTAACCTCGTCCTTTTGCCGTCGGTTAGAACTTCAGACCGGCTTCACGCGCGGCTTCCGCCAGCGCCTGAACACGACCGTGGAACTGGAGCCCGGAGCGATCGAACGCAACCTGTTCGATACCGGCGGCTTTGGCGCGTTCGGCAATTAACTTGCCAACAGTCGTCGCAGCGGCTTTGTTACCCCCGTTTGCGACATCCTTACGGACGCCCGTTTCCAGCGTAGAAGCCGAAGCCAGAACCATCCCACCACAAGGCGAAATAATCTGGGCGTAAATGTGGCAGTTCGTGCGATTAACGCACAAGCGGACAGCTTTAAGCTCGGCGATTTTGGCCCGGGTTTTGCGGGCACGGCGCAGACGCGCTTGCTTTTTGTTAAACATATGCCACCCTTACTTCTTCTTGGTTTCCTTGATAACTACCACTTCGTCCGAATAACGAACACCCTTGCCTTTGTAGGGCTCTGGCTTTCGATACGCACGGACTTCGGCAGCGACCTGGCCGACCTGTTGCTTGTCGGATCCCTTGATCAGGATCTCAGTCTGGGTCGGACATTCAACTTTCACACCGGCAGGCATCTTGTGCGCTACAGGATGAGAAAAACCCAGCGACAAGTTAAGCGTGTCGCCCTGAGCCTGAGCTCGGTAACCCACGCCGACCAGTTGGAGTTTCTTTTCAAAACCCTTAGAGACTCCGGTGACCATGTTGTTAAGGTTGGCACGCATGGTGCCCCACATGGCGCTAGAATTAATCGCACCATCAACTTTGGAAACCGTCACGTTCTGACCCTCAACGGCTACCGTAACAGCAGGATGAGAAATCGCCCTCAAGGTACCTAGCGGCCCCTTGACGGTGATTTGCGCACCCACTGAAACTTCAACACCGGCGGGCAAAACAATAGCATTCTTACCAATACGAGACATAAATTCCTCCTTATGCCACGATGCAAAGAACTTCGCCGCCAACCTTGCTAGCGCGAGCCTTGCGATCAGTCATGACACCCTTGGGAGTCGAGACAATAGCGACACCCAGACCGTTCATAACACGAGGAATATCCTCACAAGCCTTATAGATACGGAGCCCAGGCTTGGAAATACGCTCAATACGCTCAATAACAGGCCGACCGGCGTAGTATTTGAGTTCAATATCAAGAGTCGGCTTCCCACCTGCCGGATTAATTGCAAATTTCTCTACGTAGCCCTCTTCCTTCAGCACGGCGGCAATAGCCACCTTCACCTTAGAAGACGGCATGGAGACAGACGCCTTCTCGGCGAGCTGGGCGTTGCGGATGCGAGTCAGCATGTCCGCGATCGGATCGCTCATAGCCATTTCTGAATCTCCTATTACCAGCTGGCTTTAACAATACCCGGAATCTCGCCATTGAAGGCAAGCTCACGGATCTTGTGTCGACACAGACCGAATTTACGGAAAACACCACGCGGACGGCCGGTAAGCTGGCAACGATTACGTAGACGGGATGCGCTGGAGTTGCGCGGCAGAGCCTGAATCTTCAGACGGGCGTCGTAACGCTCCTGGTCAGAGAGGCTTGCGTCATTGATTATCGCCTCAAGTGCGGCACGCTTTTTTGCATACTGCGCGACCATCTTGCGGCGCTTCTCTTCACGGTTGATCAGAGCAAGTTTTGCCATGATTGCCTCAATTCTTGAACGGGAACTTGAACACAGCCAGCAGAGCCTTAGCTTCTGCGTCAGTCTTCGCGGTTGTGGTGATACTGATATTCATACCCCGCAGAGCATCGATTTTGTCATACTCGATTTCCGGGAAAATGATCTGCTCTTTGACACCCATGTTGTAGTTACCACGGCCGTCAAAACCCTTACCAGAAACACCACGGAAGTCACGAACTCGCGGCAGAGCAACGGTTACCAAACGATCCAGGAACTCAAACATCCGAGGACCACGCAGGGTTAGCATGCACCCAATTGGATAACCATCACGAATCTTGAACCCGGCAATCGACTTACGAGCCTTGGTGGTAACGGGTTTTTGACCGGCAATTTTTTGCATGTCACCAACCGCATTATCGAGAACCTTTTTATCAGCTACCGCCTCACCAACACCCATGTTGAGTGTGATCTTTGTAATACGCGGCACCTCCATAACGGACTTGTAACCAAATTGCTTGGTCAACTCCGCAACGACGGTTTCTTTATAAAATGTTTGTAAACGCGCCATCATCGCTCCTTATGCGCCTACCAGTTCGCCGTTCGACTTGAACACGCGAACCTTGCGACCATCATCAAGAACCTTAACGCCAACGCGGTCAGCCTTTTTGGTTGCCGGATTAAACAGCGCAACATTGGAGAGATGAATAGGCATGTCTTTATCAACTATACCGCCAGCAACACCCTTGACCGGGTTTGGCTTGGTATGCTTCTTTGCCCGATTGACACCCTCAACGATCACATGCTCATCGTCAACACGACGCAGCACAGAACCGCGCTTGCCTTTGTCTTTACCGGTAAGAACGACGACATCGTCGCCTTTGCGAATTTTTTCCATATCCAGTCCTTACAGCACTTCAGGAGCCAGGGAGACGATCTTCATAAAGCGCTCGGTACGCAACTCACGCGTTACCGGGCCAAAGATGCGAGTACCAATTGGCTCGAGTTTGTTGTTGAGAAGAACCGCGGCATTGCCGTCGAAGCGCACCAGCGAACCATCCGGACGACGCACACCTTTGGCGGTACGAACCACAACCGCGGTGTAAACATCACCCTTCTTGACACGCCCACGCGGCGCAGCATCTTTAATGCTGACCTTGATGATGTCACCAATGCCCGCATAGCGGCGCTTGGATCCACCTAACACTTTGATACACATGACTGAACGAGCGCCGGTGTTATCGGCGACATCCAGAGTTGTCTGCATCTGAATCATTTA
>CAYWNX010000194.1:0-5642 GCA_964459735.1 uncultured Dechloromonas sp.
GGAACGGAATCGCTTGGAGCCCGTCGGGCACGGGTTTCGATGATGGCGTGTTCGCAGTAGCCGCCTATCAAAATGATATGATACTTGGGGGTTCATTCACGATCGCAGGGGACACACACGCTTCCGGACTCGTTCGTTGGAATGGAAGTGGCTGGAAACCCTTCGGCACGGGCATTTCTGGCGCCGGCGCAACCGTGCGCGCTATGTGTGTACACTCCGGTGAACTCGTAATTGGCGGCGCCTTTTCCAGCATTGACGGCGCTGCGGCAAGTAATATTGCTCGGTGGAATGGTACCCAATGGCGCCCATTGGCCGGCGGCGTGCCCGGGGCTGGAACGACCGGGCTATTTGCGTTTGCGTCGCCCCCAGAGTTTCTGATGGCCGCCACCGCTCTGTCTATTGCTCGCTGGAACGGAACCGCTTGGCAAGTCATAGGCACAACGAACGCAAATGTGCGCGCGCTCGCAGTTTATGGCGGCGACGTGATTGTCGGAGGCAGTTTTGCCACCATCAATGGAATCACCGTGTCGGGAATTGCTCGCTGGAACGGCACGCAATGGAGTGCCATCGGCGGCGGAGTTGGCGGGGCTTTCCCGAGCGTGAGGACATTGGCGGTCTTCAACGACGAACTAATCGCCGGTGGCGACTTTGATTTCGCCGGCGGAGTAGCTGTCGGTCGAATCGCTCGCTGGAACGGTTCCGCATGGCGATCAATGGGGAATCTATCGAGTGCAATATTTCCGGTCGCTGAATCGTTAGCAGTTCACCAGGGATTGCTGACCGTGGGTGGTACATTCGATGGCGTGGCCGATTTGCCTGCAAATTCCATCGCTACGTGGGACGGCGCCAACTGGCACTCATTGGGACCCGGTTTGACCGGGCTCTTTCGGAGCGTACGCGCCTTGGGCTCCGATGGAACGACACTTGTACTTGGGGGATTCTTCACTTCGGCCGGAAACAGAGTTTCCAACAACTGGGCCCGCTGGGGCCCCTCCCTCGAACTCCCCGCCATCACCCAGCAACCAACAAACCGCAAAGTCCTCGCCGGCAACACCGCCACCTTCACCCTCGCCTCCACCGGCGGCCAGCCGCTCAGCTACCAATGGCGCAAGGACAACACCCACCTCACCGACGACGGTAACATCCTCGGCGCAACGACCGACTCACTGACGATCAACGCCGCCTCCGGCATCGACGTCGGCCTCTACGACTGCATCGTCACCAACGACTGCGGTTCGGCAACATCGACCGCCGCAAGACTGACCGTCATCGCGAACATCCCAATCGGCCCGCTAAGGCCGTTCCAGCCGGCCCACGCAATTCCCGACTAGCGAGCCTCCCGCAGCCTTTCGGTGCCTCGGAACGAGTTGGTACAATTCAACTAGGAGGGACCGGCCACAATGCACACGTCACGGCGCACTTCTCTCGCCCTGATTGCCGCTCTAGCGATCCTGCCCACATTTGCATCAATCGCTCACGCCGAATGCCCGTATCAGTGGTACCCGCCAGGCGCGCCTCCTTCGCCGAACCGCTCAGTCAATGCACTCTGCACCTGGACCCCTGCGACCTCCGGAAGCGCTTCGCCTCTCTTGATTTTCGCAGGCGACTTCGACTCGATACCTGGCGTCGGCACTCGGCCCTTTATCGCTGCATGGGACGGCTCGAACTGCCTACCCTTGGGTACCGGACTCGGCAGTTGGGCGTGGGTCGTTTCGACCCACGCCGGCGAACTGATTGCCGGCGGATCGTTCAGATCCGCCGGAGGCACGCTCGCCAACTACATCGCTGCCTGGAATGGGACAGCGTGGAGGCCGCTCGGCAGTGGAATGAGCAGAGACGTTCGCGCATTGATAACTTACAACGGCGAGCTAATCGCCGGAGGAGAGTTCTGGACCGCAGGCGGGACGCCTGCCAATCAGATCGCTCGTTGGAATGGCTCGGAATGGTTCCCGCTTGGCCTCGGTGTAAACGGCACCGTCTATGCGCTCGAAGTTTTCAATTCTGAATTAATCGCGGCCGGGTGGTTCTCTTCTGCGGGCGGTATCGCTGCGAACAATATCGCGCGTTGGAACGGAACGGCCTGGCTGCCGCTGGGAGCCGGAACTGACGGCAGCATCACCGATCTCAAAGTCGTCGGGGGCGAGTTAGTCGCCTCCGGCGCGTTTTCGATCGCAGGGACCAGCGCGTTTGGTAATGTTGCCGGTTGGAACGGATCAAGTTGGCGGTCATTTGGACAGCCGAGTCTCGGTTCATTCGTGTACGCGTTGGAAGAATACAACGGCCAGTTGATTGCCGGCGGAAACTTCATCACCGCCGATCACACTATCTCTGGCGTCGCCCGCTGGAATGGCTCAACGTGGCAACCCCTTGGCTCAGGAACAATCGCGAGTATTTACGGTCTTACCACTTTCGATGGACAACTCATCGCTGGAGGCCCCATCATCTTAGCCGGCGGGTTTCCGCTTCAGCGCATTGCCCGCTGGGGCCCCTCCCTCGAACTCCCCTCCATCACCCAGAAACCAACGAATAAGAAAGTCCTCGCCGGCAGCGCCGCCACCTTCACCCTCGCCTCCGCCGGCGGCCAGCCGCTCAGCTACCAGTGGCGCAAGGACAACGCCAACCTCACCGACGATGGCCATATCCTCGGCGCAACGACCGACACGCTCACCATCAACGCAGCCTCTGGCGCCGACGTCGGCCTCTACGACTGCGTCGTCAGCAACGACTGCGGCGCGGCGACATCGTCCGCCGCAAGACTGACCGTCATCGCGAACGTCCCAACCGGCCCGCGCAGGCCGTTTGAACCGTCTACTGCGATTGCCGATTAGGTGTGTTGCCGCGTTCGTCCGACTTTGCCGCCCCAAACGCCGCTAACACCTTCTCCGCAATCCGGCAAGAATGTCCTCTCCGTCGCCGCGCGGCGCTTGTGAAACGGTCTCGACTATTCGTATATAATGATCGCACTATGTCACCCAATCAGATTCGTACGACAAAACTGCCCGCAGTCGTCCTATTAGTTCATGTCGCATTCAGCATCTCGCTCGCAACAGTGGTTTTCGCTCAACCCACCTTCGCTGACTGTCCATTTCAAGTGAACGAGCCGGAATCACTCCGTGGCATAAACGGAGCCGTCTCCGCAATGACGTTCTGGGATCCCGACGCTGCAGGACCTGCGGGGCCGGTGCTGATCGCTGGCGGAGAATTTTCATGCGCGGGCAGGTCACAGGTTAAGAATATCGCAGCTTGGAATGGCGTGTCTTGGAGCCCGTTCGGCACGAACGGGAACAGCACGCTCGCTTTCACGATGTTCAACGGCAACCTGATCGCCGCGGGCTACCCGACCGGAGCATCGGGCAATTGCGTAAATCGCTGGAACGGTACGGCGTGGCAGCTGCTTGGGTCGATCACCGGCGTTGGCATGTTCCGCGTACGAGCACTCGCCGTCTACAACGGTCAACTCGTCGCGGGCGGCGACTTTTCGAATGTAAGTGGATCGCCCGCCAACAACATCGCGATCTGGAATGGCACTTCGTGGAAACCAATCGGCGCTGGGCTGAATGGCTCTGTCACCGCCCTCGCCGTGTACCAGGGCGAACTCGTGGCAGGGGGATCGTTCACTGCCTCCGGCTCAGTCAACGTCAGCCGGATATCCCGATGGGACGGATCAAGTTGGCAACCGCTGGGAACCGGTGTCACCGGCCCCGTCAAGTCGCTCTGCGAATTCAACGGGGATCTTGTCGTTGGCGGTGGATTCACTTTCGCGGGCAATGTCCAGCGCCCGGGAATAGCCCGTTGGAATGGCTCGGAATGGCTGAGCCTGGGCGCAAGCCCGGGTCTGGGACTAGACGTCAACGTATTGCTAAGAGTGGACAATCGGTTGTTCGCCGCCGGCTCTTTTGAGATGAGGGTTGCAGCGTGGGACGGCGTGGCTTGGACCCAAGTCGGTAGTCCCAGCGGCAGCGGCACGGCAATCGACGCGCTGGCCTCTTCAACCGCAGGATTGTTCGTCGGCGGTCAGTTTGCGCGGCTCGGTACGGAGCCCGCATACAATGTCGGTGCTTGGGATGGCTCTGCATGGCGCGCACTGCCCCCCGATGGATTCGACCAGCAGGTGACTGCAGTCTCGATCTACAACGGTGCCTTAGTTGCCGGCGGAGATTTCACCGTCGCCGGTGGTTCGATGGTGGGTCAAATCGCACAAAAGGTCGCAGGAGTATGGCAGCCAATCGGATCCGGGCTGAATGGAACCGTGAGGGCTATCTCAGAATATGACGGCGAACTCATTGCGGCGGGTACCTTCACTGCTGCCGGTTCATTACCCGTGAACCGAATCGCGCGATGGAATGGATCGGCCTGGCGACCGTTGGGCGCGGGATTGAATGGCGCCGTGCGAGCCCTGGCAGTTTTTCAGAATGAGTTGATCGCAGGTGGGTCGTTCACCACGGCTGGAGGATCGGCCGCGAAGTTCATCGCGCGGTGGAACGGTGATGGCTGGGCGCCAGTTGGCAGCGGTTTTGACTCGACCGTCGCATCGTTGCTGGTATTCGAAGGGGACCTCGTCGCGGGAGGATCGTTTTCGTCGACCGGAGACGGAGCAATGGCAAAATCCGTTGCCCGCTGGAACGGCACTTTGTGGCAATCCGTGGGCAATCAGCTGAGTGGCACTTCGACTTCGCTTGCAAATTGCAACGGACTGTTAATCGCTGGCGGCACGATCAGTTCGTTCAGTCCCGTCCAAATCTCGAGCATGGCGCGTTGGAATGGTACCCGCTGGGATGACATGGGGTCCGGCATAGTCCAGGTGAATTCGCTCGCCGTCTACAATCATCAACTCGTGGTTGGCGGCCAGTTCAATCAGCTTGGCTCGCTTCACGCTGCAGGCATCGCACGCTGGGACGGCGAAAGCTGGAAAACTATCGGAGCAGGGCTTAGCGTGTCACCAATCAGCCCGGGAATCCCGCCAATTGTCAACGCGTTAGTAGTCCGAGGCGGTGAATTGATCGCTGCAGGAAGTTTTCTGTCTTTCGGAAGTACCATTTCCCCAAACGTTGCGACACTCGAATCGCCTGCGACTCCACTGGAATTCCTCCAACAGCCGTCGAGTCGAATACTCATCCAGGGTGACTGGACCTCCTTCAGCGCGCTGGCGTCCGAGAGTGTTTCGGTCACATACCGGTGGCGAAGAAACCGCAGTAATCTCTATGACGACCCAGGACATATCGCCGGCACGAACACCACAACCCTGTGGGTCTTCTCGGCAATTCCTTCGGACGCCGGTCTTTACGACTGCGTAGTATCCAACGACTGCGGCTCCGCGACTTCGTCCGCCGCGCAGCTGACGGTCCTCGGGTCCGTCCCTACGGGGCCGATCAGGCCTTTTGCGCCGGTGCAGGCGATTCCGGACTAAGCTCCCTCGTCATTCGCCTGTACCAGTCTCGAAGGCCCGCAAAACCTCCTCCGCAATCCGCCGCGGCCGCCCTGTCGCCGCATCAACAAACGCCCACACGTTTCTCCCTCGAGCGATGATCTCCCCGTCCACCGCCCGCACGATTTCGTGCCGCCGCTCGGCCGACGCCTTTTCCATCATCGCGATCCACGTCGCGCACAGCAGCTCGTCCCCCGCCCGCGCCGGCCGGACGTAG
>CAYWNX010000195.1:0-5641 GCA_964459735.1 uncultured Dechloromonas sp.
TTGGCGCGGTCCTTCTGGGCTTTTTCCGGATAAACCTCTAGCACCTCGGCGATGAGGGCTTCGGTTTCTTCGCGAGACAGAGTCGTCATGTTTTCCTCCTGACGCCGCCACCAATCTGTGGCCGACGTGCTGGTTGAAAGTTGCCCTCTCCCGCAAGAGAGGGCGATTGTTACTTAGGCAGCAGCAGCCAGTTCGGCGGCGGTCTGGCCGACGATGGACTCGTCTTCCGCTTCCATGATGCCGAACTCCATCAACAGATCTTCCAGCTCTTCCATCTCGATCGGCGTCGGGATGACGAAGTTGGTGTTGGCGACGATCTTGTTGGCGAGCTGGCGATATTCGTCAGCCTGCTTGTGTGTCGGATCGTACTCAACCATGGTCATGCGGCGGATTTCAGCGTGCTGTACAGCGTTGTCTCGCGGCACGAAATGGATCATCGTGGTGCCGAGGCGGCCAGCCAGAGCCATGATCAGTTCGTCTTCGCGGTCGGTATTGCGGCTGTTGCAGATCAGGCCGGCCAGACGGACACCACCGGAGTTCGCATATTTCACGATGCCCTTGGCAATGTTGTTGGCGGCGTACATGGCCATCATTTCGCCGGAACAGACAATGTAGATTTCCTGCGCCTTGTTTTCGCGGATCGGCATGGCGAAGCCGCCGCAAACCACGTCACCCAGCACATCGTAGAACACGAAGTCGAGGTCTTCGGTGTAGGCGCCTTCTTCTTCAAGGAAGTTGATGGCGGTGATCACACCGCGGCCGGCGCAACCAACCCCTGGCTCCGGGCCACCGGATTCGACGCACTTGATGCCGCCGAAACCGACGGACAGGACGTCCTCGAGTTCGAGGTCTTCTACCGAGCCGGCTTCAGCCGCCAGGTGCATCACGGTGGTCTGAGCCTTGCTGTGCAGGATCAGGCGGGTGGAGTCGGCTTTCGGGTCGCAGCCAACGATCATTACTTTCTTGCCGGATTCAGCCAGCGCCGCCACCAGATTCTGCGTGGTGGTGGACTTGCCGATGCCGCCTTTGCCATAAATGGCGCATTGACGGAGTTTTGCCATGGTGTAATCTCCTTAATCTGTCAGTCGATTTGCGAAGGAACTATTGAGAGTCGCACCTCACCTTTTGCACGTTGCGTGCCAGGTCGACTGGCAGACCGTAATCGATTGATTATTAGATGAAAATAGAAAATTGGCCAAGGCTGACCGGCGCGGAGAAATCCGACAATACCCCTACGCTTTGTAGGGGTGACGACAAAGGCCCGTCACTGCCGCGCGATGCCCGCCTGCCGATCAACCGCTGCAACCTGCCGGCGGTGGTTCTCGGCGGCCTGACTTATCAGCAATACCCTAGTCCGCTTTTGATCGACGGGGTGGCCGAACTGCATGGCGATCTCTTCCGCCGCTTGCAGGGAGCCCCAGCCGAGACCAGGGCCGAAGTCTTCCGAGATTACCTGACCGTGCGCTTCCGGCTCGAACGCCCCGAGGACATCGGTTTCACCGGCCACCGAACAAGCCGCGTCAAGGCCAATTACGTACGGATGATTCGCGGCTGGAGTTTCGATGCCGACAGCCGCGAGGGAGCCGTACTCAAAGGCTGGGTCGAATCCCGCTTCGGCCTGATGCCGCGCTACCACGGCCAGCCGCTGCGCGATCCGTCGGGCGATGCGTACAGCCGCTACCTTGAAATGCGTTCGCAAGGTTTGTACGGGACCAATGCGCTGGAGGCCCAGCTGGATTTGGTCTATGCCTTTTGTCAGCGGGAACTCGAGTTTCGCCACCCCGGCGCCCGGCACATCACGCTTTATCGCGGCGTCAATCGCATGGCCGACCACGAAGTGCTGGCCAAAGGCGAGGGCGGCCATTACACCATCCTGCTCAACAACCTGAATTCCTTTACCTGCAGCCGCGAGCGCGCCTGCGAGTTTGGCGACTACATTCTTGCGGTCGATATCCCGCTGACCAAGATATTCTTCCATTGCGGCCTGCTGCCTGGCGTCTTGCAAGGCGAGGATGAGTTTCTGGTGATCGGCGGGGTGGTCGATGTCACATTGTCGACAATTTGAAAATCAGGCTTTTTTTACGGTTGACCGCAGCAATCAGCGGATGCCGCCGTAGTCATCTGCCAGACGGTCGTAATGAGCGTGGGCCTCGGTTTCCTTGAGCGCCGCGGCGTACCATTCGAGCATGGCCGGGTGGGCGAGCATGGTGTCCCGATAGGCGGCCGCCACCGTTGGCAGGGCGACGTTATAGATGTGCAGGCGCCAGACTAGCGGGGCGTACATCGCATCCGCCACCGAGAAGTCCCCGAACAGGTAAGGGCCGTCCGCTGTCGCAAATTGCGTGCGGGCCTCGATCCAGATTTCGCTGATCCGGTCGATGTCGCGCTGTACTTCGGGCGTTGCCGGTTTGCCCTTGAGTTTGAGCTTGAGATTCATCGGCATGGCTGTTCGCAACTGCGTGAAGCCTGCATGCATTTCCGCCGAAATACTGCGGGCCCGGGCACGCGCCCGGGCGTCGGCCGGCCACATGGCAGGATGTCGCTCGGCCAGGGTTTCGGCGATGGCGATGCTTTCCCAAATCTGGAAACCGTCCTCATGCAGGCAGGGCACGCGGGCGTTGCCGGCGAGTGGCTTGAGCGCGGCGTTGTAGTCGCGCCCGGCAACGGACACCATGTGCTCATTGAACGGAATCCCGAAATGCTTCATCAGCAGCCAGGGCCGCAGCGACCAGGACGAGTAGTTTTTGTTACCGATATAGAGATCGAACATCTGGCGTTCCTCGTTGAAGTTGCGAATTTTCTTTGACTTGACCGCTCAATCCCGGGGCCGTGACCAAGCAAGATCACCTGGTTGACCACTCCTCCGCGCAGGGTTGCTTCACCACTTTCGAGGCATCCGCCGTCGGCTTCGTATTCATTTCAGGCACATGATATATCGAGTCCGAATGGCCGTTACTTCGGTAAAACGGAGAGCCTTTGCCAGCTTGGGCCGTTTACTCGTTGGGTCCCGTCACACTGTCCATAAGCTAGCTGTTTTTGAACGGCTAATGGTCTATAAAGTATGACAACGACGCGGTTTGCCCGAGGCGAATGAATGGGCGGGCCTCCATAACTCTTTCATCCCCGCTGAAAGGTTGTATCCCATGAATATCGACGAACTCAAAGCAGTAGCCAACGCCATGGTCGCAAAGCAAAAGGGTGTGCTGGCAGCAGACGAAAGCAATCCCACAATCATGAAGCGTTTCGATTCGATCAAGCTGGAATCCACCGAAGAAAACCGTCGGCGCTACCGGGAAATCCTTTTTACCGCCGCCGGAATCGAACGTAATGTCGGCGGCGTCATTCTCTACGACGAAACCCTGCGCCAGAGCACCGGCGAGGGCATCCCCTTCCCGAGCCTGCTGGCGAGCCGCGGCATCGTTCCCGGCATCAAGGTCGACCTAGGGGCGAAAGCCCTGGCGCTCTATCCCGGAGAGAAACTGACCGAGGGACTTGACGGATTGCGCGAGCGACTCGCCGAGTACAAGCGACTGGGCGCGCAGTTCGCGAAGTGGAGAGCGGTGATTGAAATCGATGAGCGCGATTTTCCGTCGGCTTTCGGGATTCGCGCCAATTCCCATGCGCTGGCACGCTACGCCGCACTTTGCCAGGAAGCCGGCTTGGTACCGATTGTGGAACCGGAGGTGCTGATGGATGGCGCTCACGGCATCGAACGCTGCGAGGCAGTCACTGGGCAAGTGCTGGAAGCGGTCTTCACTGAGCTGGACGCCCACCGGGTAGTGTTTGAAGGCATGTTGCTCAAGCCGAACATGGTGATTGCCGGCAAGAAGTGCCCACGTCAAGCGAGCGTACAGGAGGTCGCCGAAGTCACGATCCGCTGCCTGAAGCGTTACGTCCCGGCGGCTGTGCCTGGAATCGTCTTCCTGTCCGGCGGACAAAGCGCCGAGGATGCGACCGATCATCTGAACGCCATGAACGCGATGGGCAGTCATCCGTGGGAGCTCAGCTTTTCGTATGGACGGGCGCTGCAGGCACCAGTGCTTGCAGCGTGGAAGGGACAGGAGGTCAACGTCGGGGCTGCGCAGACGGCGCTGCAAATTCGTTGCCAGCTGAATGGTCTGGCCCGTGTTGGAAAATATGCCCGTTCCATGGAGGGTGCGACGTGATGCTGTTGAATTGCACATCAGACTGACCCGGCATTTGGATCTCTGGCCGAACCAGCTTCCTGTTGCGCAGGCGGAGGGTAATGGAACGATCGCTGCCGTTATGCCACCAGGAGCTGACTGACCGGTATGCCGACTTTAGGCCTGTCGTTCCGAAACACAAAGCCGTACAGGCTCTCCCCCATAAAGCGGTTGTGAGCGGCTCCGAAATATGTCGGCTTGGGTCGAAGAAACTTGAACCTAAGACGGAAAAAGTCGAACAAACATATGGTTACAGCGTAAGTTTTTAAGCCTTATCTGGCCGAATAAATAACACCCATGTCAAGTTGATAACTTAAAGGAGAATGACCATGTCGCTGCGTATCAATGATGAAGCTCCGAATTTCACTGCCGAAACAACGGAAGGCACAATCAATTTTCATGAGTGGATTGGGGATGGTTGGGCCATATTGTTCTCGCATCCCAAGGATTTCACCCCGGTCTGCACCACAGAATTGGGCTACATGGCTGGATTGCAGCCGGAGTTCGCGAAACGGAACTGCAAGATCATTGGACTTAGTGTGGACCCCGCCAGCACTCACGGTAAATGGGCTGCTGATATTGAGGAAACACAGGGGCACAAAGTGAATTATCCGTTGATCGGCGATCCTGAACTGAAGGTGGCGAAGCTTTACGACATGCTTCCGGCTGAGGCTGGCGCAACGTCGGAAGGCCGGACTGCCGCCAATAATGCGACGGTTCGGACGGTCTTTGTGATTGGGCCCGACCGGAAAATCAAGCTGATGCTGATCTATCCGATGAGCACGGGGCGCAACTTTGACGAAGTGCTGCGTGTGCTTGATTCGATTCAGCTCACCGCCAAGCATCAGGTAGCTACGCCGGTAAACTGGAAACCGGGCCAAGATGTAATCATCGTACCTGCAGTCTCGGACGAAGATGCAAAGAAGAAATTCCCCAATGGCTGGAATGCTCCAAAGCCCTATTTGCGGATCGTGCCGCAACCGGAGTAACAAGAAAATAGGAGAAGAGCAGGGCGGCTGAAGGGTTGAGCTTCCCGCGAAAAATACTCTGCCAAGAGTGACCTGAAATTGAGTCACTTCTGGAAGGTGCGAAATGCAGATGCCAAAGTAAACGTTGCCGTGCTGCCTTCTCGCTGATCTTGTCCGGGTGATCGAGCAGGATTTGCATGCCGCCGGACGGCGACATCGCCGTGCAGGGAACCGTCGAGCCAGCCGAAGCCGCGCAGGTCGGCCTCGGTCAGTTGAGCCAGTTCAACCGGATAGCGCTACGGTCGACGGCAAAATATCGGCAAATTCAGGTTTTTGACGATTTCCGTGACCGAACCACAGGTCAGCATCAGCCGCCGGGAGCGCTCCGCCCGACAGTCAGCCAATGCAGCAGCATGCCAAAAAATGCGTCGGGAGCGAAAGGCTTGGTGGCGAAGTCGTCCATTCCCGCCGCCAGGCAACGCTGACGGT
>CAYWNX010000196.1:0-5613 GCA_964459735.1 uncultured Dechloromonas sp.
GATCTGGCCTTCCAGGACGACAACCCAACTTTCCCGCTCGGCGCCAAGCCGCTACTAGCCACCGAAGCCATTCTGGAAGCGAATGGTGACGGTGCTGCCAGCCTGACCCTACGCGAAGCCCGTGAGCGCAGCTTCAAACTGAGCCTGAACGCCGAACTGCTGCAGGCTCTTTGTTCCATGCTGCGCGCCGCCAATGAACACGCCGAGTGGGACCTTGTACTCGACTACACCCCACCGGCGACGATCCCCGGCACGCCGATCAATTCCCTGCTGCATTAGTGGAAAAACTCCAGCCCGCCCATCTGGAATTCACGCGTAGCGGCGATCCGTTTTCCGTCGCCTACGACGACATGTATCACTCGGCCTACGGCGCCACCGCCCAGGCCCGCCATGTTTTCCTCGGCGGCAACGGCCTGCCGGAACGCTGGCAGGGCAAGGACCGCTTCGTCATTCTCGAAACCGGCTTCGGCCTCGGGCTGAACTTCCTGACTACCTGGCAGGCCTGGCGCGACGACCCGCAACGCTGCCGACGCCTCCACTTTGTCTCGCTGGAAAAACACCCGTTCAACACAGGCGATCTCGCCCTGGCCCAGCGGGCCTGGCCGGAATTTGCCGCAATCGCCGCCGAATTGCAGAGCAAATGGCCGCCCCTGGCCCCCGGCGTCCACCGTCTGCATCTCGCTGGCGGGCAAGTCATCCTGACCCTGTTTTTTGGCGATGCCACGACACAACTGCGTGCGGTCGACGCTGCCGTCGATGCCTTTTTCCTCGACGGCTTTTCGCCAACCAAAAATCCGGAACTCTGGACGCCCCACTTCTGCCGGGGACTCACCCGGCTGGCGACAGCGGGCACGACACTGGCCACCTGGTCCGTCGCCGGCACGGTGCGCGCAGCACTGACGGCTGCTGAATTCGAGGTGAAAAAGCAGCCGGGCTTCGCCGGCAAACGGCAGATGCTGGTCGGCTGTTTCCGTTCGCGCCGCCCCAACCGCCACCAGCCCCCCACCGACCGCCGCGCCATAGTCATTGGCGCCGGCATTGCCGGCAGCACCAGCGCCCATCGGCTGGCCTCGGCCGGCTGGCAAGTTACCGTACTGGAACAGGCCGCCACGCCCGCCAGCGGTGCATCGAGCAATCTGGCCGGCATGCTGCGCCCGCTGCCCAGCGCCGACGACAATCGTCTTTCCCGCCTGACCCGCGCCGGTTATCTCGCCACCCGCGCCCTGCTGGCCGAACTGCCGGAGGCCCGCTGGTCGGGCTGCGGCGTCATGCACCTTGGCCGCGAAGCGGAGCACGAAGCCCAGCAAGAGCGCACGGTTGCAGCCCTCGGCTTGCCGCCTGAAGTAATCCAGTTTGTCGACAAGGACGAGGCCAGCCGCAAGCTGAACTGGCCGGTCGAAACAGGCGGCTGGTGGTTTCCCAACGCCGGCTGGGTGCAGCCGCCATCACTCTGCCGGGCCGCACTGGCGGCTTACCCGGAGAAAATAACGACCATTTTCAATGCTGCGGTCGACCGGATAAAACGGACCAAAACCGCTTGGCAAGTGCTCGACGCGACAGGCGCGGTGCTCGCCGAAGCGCCTTATGTGATCATGGCCAGCGGCGTCGCGGCAACGGGTTTTGAACAATTCTCCTGGCTGCCGCAAACTTCGGCCCGCGGCCAGGTCAGCCATTTGCCGAGCCGCGAGACACCGTCACTCGATATCGTCGTCTGCAAGCTTGGCTATGCCATGCCCGACATCGACGGCATCCGCCTGGTCGGCGCCAGCCATCTGCTCGGCGATACCGATCCGGATGTGCGGCAAGTCGATCACCGCGACAACCTCGCCCGCCTCAACCTGATCCTGCCCAATTTTGCTGCCGACATCGACCCCGCCAGCCTTGAAGGTCGCGTCGGCTTCCGCCCGATGTCGCCCGACCGCCTGCCCATCGTCGGCCCGGCCCCGCAACCCCTTCCGGCCGGCAGCAACAGCCGCCTCCACGACCTGCCCCGGCAACCCGGCCTGTGGTGCGTTCAGGGCTTCGGCGCGCGCGGCATCGTCTGGTCGGCGCTGATGGCCGACCTGCTGTTAAGCCAGTTGGAAGGCGAGCCGCTGCCGCTGGAAAACGATCTGGCCGATGCGCTTGACCCGGGCCGCTTCCTGATCAAGACCGCCCGCCAGACAAGCCCTGAAATCGACGACAACGCCTGAAATAGGCAGCCGCGGTCAACGCCTGCTAGACTTCATTTTTTACTCACCACAAATAAAAGAGAGACACCCGCATGAAGATCGAAACCCTTGCCGTCCACGGCGGCTACAGCCCGGACCCGACCACCAAGGCGGTTGCCGTGCCGATTTACCAAACCAGTTCCTATGCTTTCGACAACACCCAGCATGGGGCCGATTTGTTCGACCTGAAGGTGGCCGGCAATATCTACACGCGCATCATGAACCCGACGCAGGACGTGCTGGAAAAGCGCGTTGCCGCGATGGAAGGCGGCATTGCCGGGCTGGCCATGGCCTCCGGCATGGCGGCAATTACCGCATCAATCCAGACCATTGCCGAAGCCGGCGACAATATCATCTCATCGAGCACGCTCTACGGCGGCACCTACAACCTGTTCGCCCATACCCTGCCGCAATACGGCATCGATGTCCGCTTCGCCAATTTCAACGATCCGGAAGCCTTTGAAAAACTGATCGACAGCAAGACCAAAGCCGTCTTCTGCGAATCGGTCGGCAACCCGCTGGGCAATATCACCGACTTCGAAAAGCTCGCCGAAATCGCCCACAAACATGGCGTACCGGTCATTGTCGACAACACCGTACCCTCACCCTACCTGTGCCGCCCGTTCGAATACGGCGCCGACATCGTGGTGCATTCGCTGACCAAATACCTCGGCGGCCACGGCAACAGCCTCGGCGGCATCATCGTCGATAGCGGCAAGTTCCCCTGGGCCGATCACAAGACCAAATTCAAGCGCCTCAACGAGCCGGACGTTTCCTATCACGGCGTCGTCTATACCGAAGCCCTCGGCCCCGCCGCCTACATCGGCCGCGCCCGTACCGTACCCCTGCGCAACATGGGCGCCGCGATCAGCCCGTTCAATGCTTTCCTGATCCTGCAAGGCATTGAAACGCTGGCCCTGCGCATGGACCGCATCTGCGAAAACGCGCTGAAGGTCGCCAATTTTCTGAAGAGTCATGCCAAGGTAAGCTGGGTCAACTACGCGGGTCAGCCAGACCACAAGGATCATGCATTGGTGCAAAAATACATGGGGGGCCGCGCCTCCGGCATTCTCAGTTTTGGCGTCAAGGGCGGCAGTGTCGGCGGTGGCAAGTTCCAGGATGCGCTGCAACTGGTCACCCGTCTGGTCAATATCGGCGACTGCAAGACGCTGGCCTGCCACCCGGCCTCGACCACGCACCGTCAGTTGTCGGCAGACGAAATGACCAAGGCTGGCGTGTCGGAAGACATGATCCGCCTGTCAGTCGGTATCGAGCACATCGACGACCTGATCGCCGATCTCGATCAGGCCTTGAACGCCGCCTGATTTTTATCGCAGCACAAAACAAAACCCGGCGTGAAAGCCGGGTTTTGTTTTTGGATTTACGCTATTTTCAGCCGTCGACCGCGACCACAGGAAGTCCCATTAGTGGGCAGTATCCTCTTCCGGCAAGGGCGGCTGGGGCCGGCTCACCACATAGAGCACGACGGCGCAGAAAAACAGGAAGAAGACCGTGGTCAGCGCACTCGGCGTCCAGGTATCGTTAAGCCCTTTCTCGTTCCATAACCAGAGGAAAATACCAAAGACCGGCAGAGCCAGCACGACGCAGAAAACCGACGAGACAAAAGCTACTTTTTGCCCAAAATTACGTTTCAGATTACTCACTCAACTTCCTCTACCATAAGCCATATTGAGCGATTGTCTCTTGCATCGCTCGTTGAAAGATTGAGCGCTCCGCTCTGATTGTTACTGGCCTGACGACCGCCGCCACCCAGTTCGATCCATTCACCCAGCCGACCGGAAACCGTGGTCGACAAACGCTGAGTGCTGATATTACCGCGTCCATAGCCACCAACGCTGTCGGCCTGCTGACTAATATCCAGCGTTACCCTTTCGCCATTGAGGCGCGGCGCCACATAAAAACCTTGCCCGACATCCTTGTAGACTACGGATTCATTGATGATGGCGCCACCCGGGCCAATCACCACCTGGCGCATCGGAATCGGCAGCGAGCGGCCGATCTGGATGAACGCCTGGCCCCCCTCAACCGTCTGCACCATTTGGCCGGCACTTTCGCCACGTGCGCTTTTCGTATCCCAAACCTGTGCCTGGGCATTGGCTCGCCGTGAACTGCCGAGTACCACCTGCCCGCTCGCCTCGGCACCGCGTGCGTTGTTTTGGCTTTCCCGATTCTGGCTGATCCGGATGATCAGGCGTCGCGTCGGCATATCGAGCGCGGCCAGCGCTTTCTTGATGTCGGCCCGATTGCGTGGCGAAGCGCGCAGGAAAAGCTGGTTGTTCATGCCGGTCAGCGTGCCGCCCGGCTCAACCAGCGGCAACAGTACCGGTAAGACATCTTCGACACTCTTGCTCTTCAATTCGATGACCTCCATCTGCTGTGCACCGGCAAAGCCGATCCACAAGGACATTGCTACGGTCAACAGCGTTTTGAGAGCAATTTTCATCACATCGTCCTTCAGATACTCACGCTATGCGGCAAAGCCAGATATTCCCGGGAGTGCATTTCGGTCATCCGGCTAACCGTACGAGTAAATTCACTGGCCTGCGTTCCCTCGACGTAGAGCGCTTCCGGCGCGCAATCAGCGGTCGAAATCAGCTTCACCTTGTGATCGTAAAAAACGTCGATCATCCAGGTAAGGCGCCGCGCTTCCGAGGATTGGCTGGCGGTCATTTTCGGAATATGCGAGAGCAGCACCGTGTGATAACTGCTGGCAATTTCCAGATAGTCGTTCTGCGAACGCGGGCCACCGCACAGTGTCTTGAAGTCAAACCAGATGACACCATTGCCCCGCCGGACGGTTTCAATTTGCCGGCCCAAAACTTCAATGGCACCACCCTTCTTGCCATCCCCACCTGCCACCATCTGGAAATAATCGCGCATCTTCTTCTCGGCAGCGGCATCTGCCGGATAGTGATAAATCTCGACCTGTTCCAGCGCGCGCAACCGGTAATCGACGCCGGCCTCCACTTCAAACACATCAAGATGCTTTTGCAGCAACGCAATGGTCGGCAGGAAACTCTCGCGATGCAGGCCGTTCGGGTACAACATGCTCGGCGGATAGTTTGAGGTCATCACCAGAATGACACCCTTGGCAAACAGCCCGTCGAGCAGGCGGCCAAGAATCATCGCATCGGCAATATCCGAAACATGGAACTCGTCAAAACAGAGCAGGCGAACTTCGCGTGCGATCTGTTCGGCGACCCTGAGCATCGGGTCTGGCTCGCCCTTGTATTTATCGAGATCACGGTGAATCTGCTGCATGAAGGCGTGAAAATGGATGCGCTTTTTCCGACGATAGGGGACTGAATCGTAGAAACAATCCATCAGGAAACTTTTTCCCCGACCCTCCCCACCCCAGAAATCAATGCCCTGCGGCGGCTTG
>CAYWNX010000197.1:0-5276 GCA_964459735.1 uncultured Dechloromonas sp.
GCCTCGGCCCGCTCCGAAGCGCTCGGCGTCGCCCGCCAGCGTGCCGTCGCCGAACACAGCCTGGCCATCCTGCTCGGTCAGGCACCGGCCGCCTTCGCGCTGCCGCCGCAGCCGCTCGGCCGGATCAGCTTGCGCGTGCCGGCCGGCCTGCCCTCGGCCCTGCTCGAACGCCGCCCCGACATCGCCGCAGCCGAACGGGCGATGGCCGCCGCCAATGCCCGGATCGGCACGGCCCGCGCCGCCTTCTTCCCGCGCTTGAGCCTGACCGGGGCGCTGGGTTACGAGTCGGCCGAACTGGGCGACCTCTTCAAGTGGAGCAGCCGCGCCTTTGTCATGGGACCGCTGGTCGGTACCTTGCTCTCCTTGCCGATCTTCGACGGCGGCGCCCGTCAAGCCGGGGTCGATCAGGCCCACGCCGCCTACGCCGAAGAGGCCGCCAACTACCAGCAGACGGTGCTCAAGGCCTTCAAGGAAGTCGAGGACAACCTCGCCCACCTGCGCCTGCTCGGCGACCAGACCCAGGCCCAGGACGAGGCCGTGCAATCGGCCCGGCGCGCCACCCGGCTGTCGCAGATCCAGTACCGCGAAGGTTCGGTCAGCCACCTCAACGTCATCGACGCCGAACGCAGCGCGCTGCAGCAGCAACGCGTCGCCGTCCAGCTCGATGCCGAACGGGCGCGGGCGACGGTGAATCTGATCCGTGCCATCGGCGGTGGCTGGAATTCAGGGCCAGCAATGAGGATTGCAATGACGGCTCAAGACGAAGGCGTTAAAAAGTAGGCCAGACTGCGGACCATCTGGCGCCGTTCAGTTATTTTTTCACCGCCCCACAATATCCACGCCTGTGGTTCGTCTACACAGGCATGGATACATCGTTTTCCCTTGCAGCGCCTTACGAAAAGCCCCTCCTGATGGCTGAGCAAAACCGACGCCTGACTGAAACGGTTGCCCGTGAAAGCGGGCGCCTGGGGAGCTTCATTCGTCAGCGGGTGCCCGATCCGGGCGAGGCGGAGGACATCCTGCAGGAGGTCTTTTTCGAACTGTTCGAGGCCTGGCGCTTGCCGGACCCCATCGAACAGGTCGGCGCCTGGCTGTTTCGGGTAGCGCGGAATCGCACCGTCGACCGCTTTCGCAAGCGGCGCGAGGAACCCCTGCCATCCACCGGGCTGGAAGAGAGCGACGAGGCGACGCATTGGCTGGAGAACGCCATGCCGGCCAGCGATGGCGGCCCCGAGGCGACGCACCTGCGTCGTTTGTGGCTGGCCGCACCGCCGCCGACCCTGCCGCCGGGAACGGAGGCCGGCATCATCGCCAGCACCCGCAGCCTTGGCCTCGGCGGGCTCCTGGGTGGCCTGCCCCGGCCCAACGACGGCACCGTGGCCGTCGCCGAAACCCGACTGCCCGGGGCGTCCGACTTCATCACCCTCCCCGTCACCCATTCCGGCATGCTCCTGTCCGCCGCCTGCGCCGCCCAGGTGGCCCATTTCCTCGCCCAGGGCCGCTTCCGCTATGATTAGGGCTGATCTGAACAACCCGCGTCCGTTCATGGTTCGACAAGCTGACCACGAACGGAATCAGCCACCTACATTCACCCTGAGTCTGTCGAATGGCTTATGTGGTCCATTCGCAGGGGTATCGGCCTCGCACTCGCCCTCGCCTTGGCCGTCATGCTGGCCGGCTGCGCCCAGGTGATGGGAGGGCATAGTGCAATGCTTCAGGCCGCCCGTCCCGTCCCCGCACTGCTCGCCGCCCCCGCCCTGGACCCCGGTCTGCGCGCCCGCCTGGAGGCGGCCCAGGCGATCCGCGCCTTCGCCACCCGCGAACTGGGGTTGCCGGACAACGGCAGCTACGAAAGCTACGCCGACCTCCGCCGCCCCTATGCGGTCTGGAACGTCTTCGCTGCCCCCGAGTTCTCCCTGGACCTGGAAAAGTGGTGTTTCGCCTTCGTTGGCTGCGTCCCCTACCGCGGTTACTACCGCGAGGCGGAGGCCCAAGCCTTCGCCCGGGTACTGCGGGCCCAAGGCCTCGACGTCGAGGTGGGCGGCGTCGCCGCCTATTCCACCCTCGGTGTCTACGCCGACCCGCTGCTCAACACCTTCCTCGGGCCGGGGGAGGACGGCACGGCCCGCACGGTATTCCACGAACTCGCCCACCAGCGTCTCTTCATCAAGGACGACCCGGCCTTCAACGAATCCTTCGCCACCGCCGTCGAGCAGGAAGGCCTGCGCCGCTGGCTGGCGGCCACCGGCGACGAGGCGAGCCTGGCCCGCCTGGCCCGGCGGCAGCAGCGCCAAGCCGCCTTTGACGCCCGGGTCGGGGACAGCCGCACCCGCCTGCGGCAGTTCTACGCCTCCGCCGCCGGCGTCGAGGAGAAACAGCGCGCCAAGGCCGCCATCATGGCCGGGCGGGCTGATGCCGCCGATCTCCCCCGGGGGTACCCCTCCTTCAACAACGCCGTCCTCGGCGCCTTGGGGCTCTACCGGCGCTGGGTGATAGCCTTCGAGGTCCTGTTGCGTTCAGCAGGCGGCGACCTCCCCGCCTTTTTCCGGCAGGCCGCCATCCTCAGCCGCCTGCCGGCGCCGGAGCGGGAAGAGGCGCTCTCCCGGCTCCTGGCGGCCGGGGAGCTTTGAAGGAATCGTCCGACATGGGATTCAGCATCCTCCGGCAGAACGGCCGCCGACGGCTGCCTAAGCCGGGATTGCCGACCCTCTGCTCCCGTCCGCGTTCGCTGCCCAGCCGGATCGGGGAATGGGTGGCTGATCGAGCCACTTCACCAGTTCATCGGCCGGCAAGGCTCGGGAGAAGAGATAGCCCTGGGCCTGGTCGCACCCCAGCGCATGGAGCAAATCCGCCTGGCTCGAAGATTCGATGCCTTCCGCAATCATGGTCAGCTTGAGGGCCTGCCCGAGCGCAACGATGGTTTTCACGATCTGCGCATCCTCCTCGTCGTGGTCAGCGTCCCTGATGAAGGAGCGGTCGATCTTCAGTACATCGATGGGCAGACGGCGCAGGTAGGCCAGACTCGAATAGCCGGTACCGAAATCATCCACGGCCACGGTGATGCCCAGCTCGCGCAAGCGGGCGAACAGGCCGGCGATGCTTTCCGGATCGGCCATCACCACGCTCTCGGTCAGTTCCAGCTCCAGATCCTCAGGCTTCAATCCGTGGCTTACGGTCAAGGCCAGGATGCGCTCCACCAGGTCGCCGGCCTCCAACTGTCGCATCGAGACGTTGACCGCCACCTTGATCGAGCGCCCGGCGGCGCGCCATTCGGCCATTTGTCGACAGGCCGTGGCGAGGACCCAGTTGCCGATGTCGACGATCAGGCCGCTCTCCTCGGCGAGGGGAATGAACTCGCCAGGCGGCACCAGGCCGCGCCGCGGATGTTGCCAGCGCACGAGCGCTTCGACGCTGCAGCAGCGGCCACTGGCCAGATCCACCTTCGGTTGGTAATGCAGCACCAGTTCGCCGTTGGCGATGGCGTGACGCAGTTCCATTTCCAGTGATAGGCGGGCGCTGCTCAGATCCAGCATCTCCTGTTGGAAGAAGCGGTAAGTACTGCGCCCGGCGGCCTTGGCTGCGTACATCGCCATATCGGCACGTTTCATCAATTCCAGCGGGTCGTCGCCGTCCTCCGGAAAGAAGGCCATGCCCATCGAGGCACCAATTTCGATGCGATGTCCGCGCAGCATGATCGGCCGCGCGATTTCGGCAATCAGGTCCTGGGCCAGACAGGCGCAGTCATCCACCGACTGCAAGTCCTCCATCAGGACCACGAACTCGTCCCCGCCGAGACGCGCGATCGTGTCCATCGCCCGCAGCCGGGCACCGATGCGCTGCGCCACCTCCTGCAGCAGCAGGTCGCCAGCATCATGACCCAGGCTGTCGTTGATATCTTTGAAACGGTCAAGGTCGATGAAGGTCACCGCAAGCCGGCCTTGTTCGCGTCGGCAGCGATTGACCGCGTGTTGCAGTCGATCCTGCATCAGGATGCGGTTCGGCAGGCCGGTCAGTGCATCGTGAAAGGCGAGGTGGCGGATGTGCGCGTCCTTATTGTGCATCTCGGTAATGTCGTGGAACACCGAAACGTAACGTACCGTCTTGCCACTCGGATCGTCGATGCGATTGATCGTCAGCCATTCGAGGAAAGCCTCACCGTTGCGCCGCCGGTTCCAGATCTCGCCTTCCCAGTGCCCTTCATTGAGCAGCGCCCGCCACATCGTCCGGTAGAACTCCACATCCTGGTGCTCGGAACGCAGCATTCGGGGCGTCTGCCCCAGGGCCTCCTTCTCGCTGAATCCGGTGATGGCGCTGAAAGCCGGATTGACCGAAAGAATGGTGCCCTCGGCATCGGTGATCAGTACGCCTTCCGCGGTGTTGTGGAAGACGCTGGCGGCAAGGAGCAGTTCCTCTTCGGCGATCTTTTCGGTTGTGATGTCGCGCCCCACGGCAAGCACGCTCTGCGGTCGGCCATCGGGGCCCGACTCGGCGACGATGCGGATCAGGTGATACTGGATCTCCCCATCGGGTCCCGGCACCTGCTGTTCAATAGTGGCTGGCACGCCGCTGGCCCCCACCCCGATGACCGTTTCCAGCAATGCGTCGTAGCGCTCGATCATTTCCGGGTCGCCGAACTCAACCAGGGTCTTGCCGATCAGTTGGTCGGCGGGGCAGCCCAGGGTGATTTCCAGTTTCCGGTTCAGGAAAAGAATGCGCCCTTCAAGATCATAGCGAATCACGTTGTCGGGTACGTTGTCGGCCAGGTTGCGGAAGGCCAGCTCCCGTTCGGCCAGCGCCTCGGTGGCGCGGCGCATTTCGGTGATGTCGTGCATAGCCAGCATCAGATGCTCTTCGCCATGCAGGGTAAAGCGCGCGAATTGCGCATTCATCCACAACTCTCGGCCAAAGGTCGAAACGATGTGCACTTCCTGTGCGACCGGTGCCTCGGCAGCCAGCGCCCGGCAGGCGGCATCGTACAGACCGGATTTCTGCCACGATACGAGGCGATGGAAGTTCTGCCCCAGCAATTGCTCCTGGCTTCCGCCGATCAGCTCCGCCGCGGCCGGATTGGCCAGCACGCACTGGCCGTCGCCACGATAGGCCAGGATACCCGCGACCGATGTCATCAGGATGCTTTGATTGAGCGCCAAGGCTTCCCGCAGTTGCATCTCCTTGGCGTTGAGTTCCCGGGTACGGGCCTCGACGCGTTGCTCAAGGCTGCCCTGTAGCCACAACAACTCATCTTCGATCTTTTTCAGTTCGTCGATGTCGGTGGC
>CAYWNX010000197.1:5286-5566 GCA_964459735.1 uncultured Dechloromonas sp.
TATCATCGAGCAGCAGCGGGGTCTTCACTGTGCTGTACCAGTGCACCGAACCGTCGGAGTAAGTCACCGGCTCGGCGACGATCAGCTTGCTTTGACGGGAGTCCATGACCTCGCGGTCGTCTCTGAGGAAGGCTTCGATTTCCTCGGGGTTGCTGTGCAGCGATGCATTAAGTTGTCCCTCGACCTCTGCCACCGTCAGGTCGTAAGCCTTGGCCAAAGCCCGATTGGCGAGCAGGAAGCGCCCCTGGCGGTCCTTGACGAAGATCATGTTGGGGCAGGC
>CAYWNX010000198.1:0-1718 GCA_964459735.1 uncultured Dechloromonas sp.
GTCGGCGGCCGCATTGAATACCTTGGCGTCAAGGAAGGCGACAAGGTCAAGAAGGGGCAGTTGCTACTCAAGCTGTGGAACGATGACCAAAAAGCACAGGCGGTCTTGTCGCAAACGCAGATTGTGCTCGCCGGCAAGCGTAGCGAGGAAGTTTGCATTGCTGCGGTCAACGCCGAAAAAGAGGCAAAAAGACAGGCCGAGTTGCGCGCCCGGGGTTTTGTCTCGAACAGCCGCGAGGAAGCGGCACGCACCGATGCGGAAGTCCGCCGGGCCGCCTGCAACACCGCCAAGGCCGACGTGGCGCAGACCGAAGCCAAACTCCGGGCAACCACGGTTGAGCAAGGCCGCGTCGCGCTCTACGCGCCGTTTGATGGCACCGTTGCCAAGATCGTCGGTGAGTTGGGCGAGTACTCGACGCCCTCCCCGCCGGGCGTGCCAACCCCGCCGGCGATCGACCTGATCGACGATTCCTGCCTCTACGTCAAGGCGCCGATGGACGAAGTCGATGCCCCGAAAATCATCGCCGGCCAAACGGTGCGCATCAGCCTCGACGCACTGCCCGGCAAGGTGCTGCCGGGCAAGGTTCGGCGTGTCGCACCTTACGTTTCCGCCGTCGAAAAACAGGCGCGGACGGTCGATATCGAAGTCGATTTCGACCAGCCGGCAGCCACCGGCAAGCTGTTGGTGGGTTACAGCGCCGATGTCGAAATCATCCTTGATGGCCGCGACAAGGTACTGCGCATTCCCACCGCCGCCATCCAGGAAGGCGGCCGCGTGCTGCTTTTCAACGCCGAAAACGGCAAGCTGGAAGAGCGCAAGATCAAACCCGGCCTCGCCAACTGGGAATACACCGAAGTGCTCGAAGGCTTGCAGGCTGGTGACCGGATCGTTACCTCGCTCGAGAAGGAGGGCATCAAGGCCGGTGCGGTGGTGACGCCGGACGAAAAAGAAAAAGCCAAGTAGCCCATGCCACTTATCGAATTGAGCGGCATCGAACGCGTCTTCCAACTCGGCGATTCCACGGTCCACGCCCTGGCTGCCCTAAATTTGACTATTGACGCCGGCGAATACGTCGCGGTGATGGGTCCTTCCGGCTCCGGCAAATCGACCCTGCTCAACCTGCTCGGCCTGCTCGACCGTCCAAATGCCGGCACTTATCGACTGGAAGGGCGCGATGTCACGACCCTTTCGCCGGATGAGCAAGCCCGCGTCCGCAGCGAGCGCATCGGTTTCGTCTTCCAGAGCTTTCATCTGGTACCGCGCCTGACCGCCGCCGAAAACATCGCGCTGCCGATGACGCTGGCCGGCATCCCGGCTAAAGAACGCAACACCCGCGTTACCGAGGCACTGGCCAATTTCGGCCTGGAAAACCGTGCCGACCATCGCCCCGATCAGCTCTCCGGCGGCCAGCGCCAGCGCGTCGCCATCGCCCGCGCCACCATCATGCAGCCGGCGCTGATTCTGGCCGACGAGCCGACTGGCAACCTCGACCGGCAGACCGGCGAGGAGGTGGTCAAGCTGCTTGAAGGGCTCAACGCCAGCGGTGTAACACTGATCGTCGTCACCCACGACCAGGCGATGGGAGCCCGGGCGCAGCGGCAACTGGTAATGGAAGATGGGCGCTTGAAGAACGATTCGCGGCAAGCCGTATGAGCCGGAAATCACGATCACAACCGACCACCCAGTGCTTGTCACCCTGGCGCCGGCGGTGATGACGA
>CAYWNX010000198.1:1728-5551 GCA_964459735.1 uncultured Dechloromonas sp.
TGACACCCTCCGCTTCGCCCGCGACGCCGCCACCGGCTACCCGATGCGTACCTCGCTTTCGGTCCTCGCCATGTCGATCGGCGTCGCCGCCGTCGTCATCCTCACCGCGCTTGGCGACGGCGCCCGGCGTTATGTCGTCAGCCAGTTCTCCTCGATCGGCACCAACCTCGTCATCGTCCTGCCCGGCCGTTCGGGCACGGGCGGCTTCAACCCGGCCAATGCCATCACCACCACGCCGCGCGATCTGACCATCGACGATGCCGCTTCTTTACGTCGGGCCAGCGCAGTCAGCCGCGTCGCGCCACTTACCGTCGGCACTTCTGAAATAAGTTTCAGCGGACGGTTGCGTGAAGTCATGGTTGCCGGCTCGACTGCCGAATTCATTCCCATCCGTAACTTTGAACTGGCCCAGGGCGGCGGCCTGCCGGAAGAAGACTGGAATCGCGGTTCTTCGGTCGCCGTCATCGGCAGCAAGATCCGTGAGGAAATGTTCGGCAACGAACCGGCAGTCGGACAGTTGATCCGCGTCGGCGACCGTCGCCTGCGTGTCGTCGGCGTGCTCAAATCGGTCGGCCAGGGACTAGGCATGAATACCGACGAACTGGTCATCGTGCCCGTCGCACTGGCCCAAGCCATGTTCAACTCCAACACCCTGTTCCGCATTCTGGTCGAAGCGAAAAGCCGCGAGGCGATTCCCGAGGCCAAGGAACAAACCATGGAAATACTCAAACAGCGGCATCGCGGCGAGGAAGACGTTACCGTCATCACCCAGGATGCCGTGCTCGCCACTTTCGACAAACTACTCGGCGCACTGACCCTCGGCGTCGCCGGCATCGCCGCAATCAGTCTGGCCGTCGCCGGCATTCTGGTGATGAACGTCATGCTCGTCGCCGTTACCCAGCGCACCGGCGAAATCGGCCTGCTCAAGGCACTCGGCGCCACCGCCCAGACCATCCGCCTCGCCTTTCTCGCCGAAGCGGCCATGCTGTCCACCGTCGGCGCCCTGCTCGGCTACCTGCTCGGCCAACTTGGCGCCTTCGCGCTGCGCCAGGCCTTTCCGGTTTTCCCGGCCTACCCGCCGGACTGGGCAGTGATCGCCGGTTTGTCTACCGCGCTGGTCACCGGCCTGCTGTTCGGCGTCATGCCCGCCCGCCGCGCCGCCCGGCTCGACCCGGTGCAAGCGCTGATGAAGCACTAGCCATGCTCGTTGCCGACTCCCTCCATCTCGCCATACGCGCCATCACCGCCCAGCGCCTGCGCAGCTTTCTGACCCTGCTCGGTATCGCCGTCGGCATCGCGGCAGTCATCCTGCTCACCTCGATCGGTGAAGGCATCCATCGCTTCGTGCTCGGCGAATTCACCCAGTTCGGCACCAACGTCATCTCGGCCATGCCCGGCAAGACCAAGACTGGCGGCTCACCTTCCGGCCTGCCCTCAAGCGCCCGGCCGCTTTCGCTGGACGATACGAAATCGCTCGAACGCCTGCCTCATGTCGTCGCCGTCACCCCGAACGTGCGCGGCAATGCCGAAGTGGAAGGTAATGGCCGGACGCGGCGAACGCTGATCTACGGCGTCAATGCCAATTTACCCAGAATTTTCCGGTCGACCGTGCAAAGTGGCCAATTTCTGCCGGCTGACGATGAAAGCAGTGCCCGCGCTTTCGTCGTGCTCGGCGCCAAGGTCAAGAACGAACTGTTCGGCAGCGAAAACCCACTCGGCCAGCGCCTGCGCATCGGCGGCCTGCACTTCCGGGTCATCGGCGTCATGGCACCGAAAGGCCAGTTTCTCGGCATCGATCTCGACGACACAGCCTTCATCCCGACCGCCCGCGCTCAGGAACTGTTCAACCGCGAGGGCGTCGATGAAATCAACATCGCCGCCGAGGAAGGCGTCCCCTCTGCCATCGTCGCCGCCGCCATCAAGGAGCGCCTGATCGCCCGCCACGGCCGCGAGGATTTCACCATCGTCACCCAGGAAGAGATGCTGAAAACGCTCTCCAATATCCTCAACGTGCTGACCATGGCGGTCGGTGCGCTGGGCGGCATTTCATTGCTGGTCGGCGGCGTCGGCATCGTCACCATCATGACCATCGCCGTTGCCGAACGCACCGGCGAAATCGGTCTGCTGGTTGCCCTCGGTGCGCCCCGGCGAACCATTCTGTTGCTTTTCCTCGGTGAGGCGGTCGCCCTCTCGGCCCTCGGCGGCTTTCTCGGCCTGATGCTTGGATTTGGCCTGGCACAACTGATTCACCTCGCCCTACCGGCACTACCGGTCCATACCCCCGTCACCTTCGTCCTGCTCGCCGAAGCAGTCGCCATTGTCATCGGCCTCGCTGCCGGCGTTTTGCCGGCCAGAAGGGCCGCCCGCCTCGATCCGGTTGAGGCGCTGCGTACCGAATGACGTGCTAAAGTTCAGCTCGCAAATTTCATAACCCACAGGAAAACGGCCATGACTTATTACATTGAAGACCTGCAACCCGGCATGAGCGCCACCGTTGGCAAAACCATCACCGATGCCGACATCGTTCTCTTTGCCGGCATCTCGACCGACACCAACGCCGTCCACCTCGACGAAGAGTTCGGCAAGACCACCGCCTTCGGCGGCCGCATTGCCCACGGCATGCTGTCGGCCAGTTTCATCTCCGCCGTCCTCGGCGCCCACCTGCCCGGCCCCGGCACCATCTACCTGGCCCAAACCCTGAAATTCAAGGCCCCGGTCCGCCCCGGCGATACCGTCAAGACCACGGTCACCGTCAAGGAAGTGATCGCCGCCAAGAAACGCGTCATTCTCGAAACCATCTGCAAGGTTGGCGAAACAGTCGTCATCGAAGGCGAAGCCACCGTGATGATCGGCAACAAACCAGCCTGATCGCCAAGGATTTTGGCCCGTAAAAAAGCCGCTTTTCAGCGGCTTTTTTACCAAGCGCAATCTGCTTAAAACGATTCGTCGGCGCGCAGGAAACGCCACTGCCCGAGCGGCAGATCGCCCAGTTTGACCCGGCCAATCCGCACCCGCTTCAAACCGATCACGGTCAATCCGACCAACTCGCACATCCGGCGAATCTGGCGTTTCTTGCCTTCGCGCAGAATGAAATGCAGCTGGTCCTCGTTCAACTGCTTGACCCAGGCCTGCTTGAGCGGCTTGCCGTCGAGTTCCAGGCCATGCTGCAGCAAGCGCAAGCCACCGGGAATCAACTGACCGGAAACCCGCACCAGATACTCCTTCTCCGCCTGGCTGTCTTCACCGATCAGCTTCTTGGCGACCCGGCCATCCTGCGTCAACACCAGCAGGCCGGTCGAATCGATATCGAGCCGCCCGGCCGGCGCCAAGCCACGCAGCATCCAGGGCTTGAACTGCGGATTGCCCGATTGCCGCAACTGGTTTTCAGCCGTAATCAGCGTCACCGCTGGCGTAAAACCCGGTTCCGGCTGGCCGGAAACGTAGCCAACCGGCTTGTTGAGCAGAATCGTGACCTGCTTCTCCTGATCCTTGGTCGCTTCCTTGGAGATGGCAATTTCCGCGTCCGGCTTGATCCGGCTACCCAGCTCGGAGATCCGCTCGCCATCAACGAACACCCAGCCGCGCTCGATCCAGAGATCCGCCTCGCGCCGCGAACACATGGCGCGTTCGGACATCACCTTGGAAAGCCGAACGCCCTCCGGCGTCGGACGGTTTTCTGCCGGAGCCGTCGCTGGCGCAGCAGTCCGGCCAGCAACCTGCCCTGCCGCCTTCGCCCAGGGCGATGCCGGCACTGCACGCGAGCTTGCTGCGGTCGACGGCTTTTTATAGGGTTTTTCGTAGGCCTTCTTCGGCGCAAGCCTGG
>CAYWNX010000199.1:0-5551 GCA_964459735.1 uncultured Dechloromonas sp.
AGCGAAGACGTTCTCGCCCTGCACCCGACGTGCGGCGCCCTGTTTGAAAACTGGGTGGTGAGCGAATTCATCAAGGCCCGCTACAACCAGGGCCTGCCCGCCGATCTCTACTTCTGGCGCGACAACAAAGGTCTCGAAGCCGACCTGATTTTCGAACAAGGCAAGCGCCTGCAAATGGTCGAAATAAAATCCGGCCAGACCATTACCAGCGACACCATCCGCGCCGTGCAACGGACCATCCGCATGGCCGAAGATGAAGCGCTACCCCCTGGCTAATCTACGGCGGGCAGGAATCCTATGAACGCAGCGGTGTGAAGATATTTGGCTGGCGGGACTTTCAGTCTGAACTCGCGCCAGCATGAATGTCTCAGCCGGAATGCTGCGGTCAACCCGAAAAAACACCCAAAAGCCAACACCATGAACCTCGAAAAACTGAAAACCGACCTCTGGGAAGCCGCCGACAACCTGCGTACCAACTCCAAGCTCACCGCCGCGCAATACGCCATCTACCTGCCGCCCAGCACCTGGCACGAGCGCCTGCTCGCCCGTAACACAGCGTGTGCATCCCGCACTCGGCCAGGGCGACAACAAGTCACCCAATTCCGCCAAGCCCGCGACCTCCTCCCCCGCCTGATTTCCGGCCAGCTCCGTTTATGACTCGCATCCCCTACAAGGCATAAATATAATTTACACCCCAAAGGGCGTATTTGTGTAATATCCCCTATAAGACGTTTTTATGGAGCCTGCCTTGGCTTTTGTCATTACCAGTCCGCAGCAGCTTGGCCCGACCTTGAAAGGCCTGCGCAAGCAAAAAGGCCTGACCCAGGTTCAAATTGCCAAGCTGAGCGGGCTGGGCCAAAAGACCATCTCCTTGCTGGAAACCGAGCCCTGGCGCTGTAGCGTCGATAGCCTTTTACGCTACCTTTCTGCGGTCGACGTCGCCATGAGCCTCGATTTGATTGCCGCATTGCGCGGCAGCGGTAGCGCGGCGTGGTGATGCGGCCTACCCGAAAGTCCGGCGCACTCGGCCTGTGGATGAACGGCGAGCGGGTTGGCACTTGGCGGGTCACGGCGCAGGGTGAGCATCAACTGCATTACGACGAAACCTGGCTCGCCTCGCCGCTTGGGCGGCCGCTTTCGCTGTCCATGCCGCTGCGGCCGGCCAGCGCGCCGTACAAGGGCGAGTTGGTGCGCAATTACTTCGAGAACCTGCTGCCGGATAACGACAACATCCGGCAACGGCTGGCCAAGCGCTTTTCAACGGGAAGCGACGCTTTCCGCCTGCTCGCCGAAATCGGCCGGGATTGCGTCGGCGCCTTGCAGATCCTGCCCGATGGCGAAAGCCCGCCAGCCACCGAGGCGATCCAGTGCGAGCCGCTTTCCGGCGACCAGGTGGCTGAACATTTGTCCGGCACGCTGACCGCCCCCGCCTTCACGCAGGACGACGACAGTTTCCGCATTTCCATTGCCGGGGCGCAGGAGAAAACTGCCCTCCTTTGGCACCGGGAAAATTGGTGCCGCCCGCTCGGTGCCACGCCAACAACCCATATTTTCAAATTGCCGATGGGCCGGATGCCGGGTGGCATCGATCTGACGACTTCCGTCGAAAACGAGTGGCTTTGCCACCGTCTGCTGCAGGCTTTCGATATTCCCGTCGCCAAGGCCGAGAGGGTGCAATTCGGCGAAATGAAAGCGCTCTGTGTCGAACGCTTCGACCGCCGCTGGCTGGCCGATGGTCGCCTGCTCCGTTTGCCGCAGGAAGATTTTGCGCAGGTTTTCGGTGTGCCGCCGGACATCAAATACGAAAGCCAGGGCGGCCCCGGCATTCGGCCCATCCTCGATCAACTCAGCGGTTCGAGTCAGGCGGCAGTCGACCGCCGGGATTTCTTCCGGACCCAGGTCTTGTTCTGGATGCTGGCCGCCATCGATGGTCACGCCAAGAATTTCAGCGTCTTCATTGAGCCCCGGGGCTTTTACCGACTGACACCGCGTTACGACGTGCTTTCCGCACATCCGGTGATGGGCCATGTCGCCGGGCGCCTCGCCGCGCAAAAGGTCAAAATGGCCATGGCGGTCGATGGCAGGAACCGGCATTACAAGTGGGCTGAAATCCGTCGTGAGCATTTCGAACAGACGGCACAGGCCTGCCGCCTGCCGGATGCGCCGGCGCTGATTGACGAACTGGTTACCGCAACGCCGCAGGCCATCGCCCAGGCAGCCGACGATCTCCCCGGCGGTTTCTCCGAAGACCTGGCCGGCGCGGTATTCGACGGCCTGATGCAGGCTGCCGAAAAGTTAGGGAAACGCTGATTTATTCCGCCATCTCAATTCGGAAGAGATGGATGAACTAAACCGCAGCCGATGTGGAGGATCTGGACGCTAGTGAAAAACTACTTGACCGGCCAAAGCCCTGAGACTCGGCGAATGCTGCGGTCAACCGAAAAACCGGCATGGATTCTTATCCCGCCTCCCCCTTTGCGACGGTCGACTGTCGCGGCATTGCCTTGCCAAGCCCCCGCCCCAAGCCCGTTCAAGCTGCAGACAGCATCCCAATCGATAACTCTATGCTATACATACGGCCACTCGTTTTTGCCAGGACCCTTCCCGCACCATGAGCATGCACGAAACCCCCACCGTCTTCGGGACCGCAGACATCCTGCGCAGCCTGTGCAATTCCGTGACCAAGGTCCTGAGCATCGCCACCCAGAGCCGGATTCACTATTCCGGCATGGTTCAGCGCGTCACCAAGACCTGCCTGAAGCCGGATATTGGCTGCTTCGTGCTGTTCGATGGCGGCTTCTCCGGCCTCGTCGTTATCAACTTCTCGGCGGCGTCCGCCATGGAGTTGTACGAGAGCTATCTGCTGAGCATGGGCATGGCGAAGGACGAGTTGGCCAGCTCCCACACTGCGGATGAGGTGAGCAATGTCATGGGCGAGTTGATGAACCAGATCGTCGGCGACTTCACCGGCAAGGTGGCGCGTGAGTTTCAGACCCATATCACGCAGAACCAGCCCAAGATGCTGGTCCTCAACAAGCAGGTGATGCTCAGCGTGGACACCAATCTCGACAAGCCCGAGGCCCGCCGCGTCACCTTCTTCACCGGCCGCAACAATATTTTCTATCTCGAAATGGCCATCGACCGGACCGAGTTCATCAAGCTGAATGACTTTGAGCAGCACGAGGCCCCCGATCCGGATGAGTTGATTGCCCAGGTCAATGCGCAGTCCAACACCACCCCCCAACAAGCCGCTTCAGACGAGCACGACGACCTTCTCAAATCGCTCGGCATGTAGCACAGGCTGACAGAACCAAACCGAAGGCCGACTACTGGCGTCCAGAGATAGAAGCGCATGGAAATCCTCATCGACATCATCCTGAAGGCCGGCCGCTCGGCGGTTGAGCTTTCGCTGTTCGTGCTGCTACCGGTGATGGTCATCATGCTGTCGCTGATGCGCCTGCTCGAAGCGCGCGGCGTGCTCGACTGGCTGGTGGTCAAACTGGCGCCGGCGCTGAAGCCGGTCGGGCTGACCGGCCTCGGTGTTTTTGCCGCCTTGCAGATCAACTTCGTCAGCTTCGCCGCACCGATGGCGACGCTGACCATGATGGAACAGCGCGGCGCCTCCGACCGCCACATCGCCGCCACGCTGGCCATGGTCTTCGCCATGGCACAGGCCAATGCCGCCTTCCCGATGATGACGATGGGCCTGCATTTCGGCACGACGCTGATCTACTCGCTGCTCGGCGGCCTGGTTGCAGCCGCCGCCACCTATTACCTGTTCGGCCGCACGCTGTCGGCCGAAGAAGCCAAACTTGACGAAACGCTGCACCACCCGATCGCCGAAGACGCCAAGGGCGTGCTCGACGTCATCAACCGGGCCGGCGCCGAAGCCTTCAAGATCGCCGTCGGCGCCATTCCGATGCTGGTACTGTCGCTGGTCGTCGTCACCGCGCTGCGCACCTCCGGTGCCATCGACGGCCTGATCCGACTGCTCGCCCCACTGCTGACCGCCGCCTCGATCGACAGCGCGCTAATCCTGCCATCACTGACCAAATACCTTGCTGGCGGCACAGCGATGATGGGCGTCATGGACGAAATGCGCCGCGCCGGTCAGGTCAGCGTTGAACTGCTCAATGCCAGCGCCGGCTTCCTGATTTCGCCCTTCGATTTGCCCGGCGTCGCCGTGCTGATTTCCGCCGGCCGCCGCGTTGCTGCCGTCTGGAAGCCGGCCGCGCTCGGCGCCTGTGTCGGCATCGCCGTGCGCACCGTCGGCCACATTCTTACCCCCTGAAAAACAGAGGCCCGCCATGCTCTCCGCCCTGACCCAACTGCTCATCTTCCAACTCACCGGCGAAATCATCGCCCGCGGCCTGAACCTGCCGGTACCCGGTCCGGTGATCGGCATGCTGCTGCTCTTCGTCGCCCTTGTGCTGCGCGGCGGCCCCGGCAAGGAACTGCAAACCACCAGCCAGAACCTGTTGCAACACCTGTCGCTGCTCTTCGTCCCGGCCGGCGCCGGCATCATGGTGCACCTGCATCGGGTGACCGAAGAATGGCTGCCGCTGCTCCTCTCCCTGCTGATCAGCACGCTGGCGACACTGGTCGTCACCGCACTGGCGATGAAGCTCTGCCAGCGCTCGCCGGCCGCCCCGGGAGAATTGCCATGACGCCACCGATCAGCGAAATCTGGGTCTATCTCTCGGCCTCGCCACTGCTCGGGCTGACCATCACGCTGCTCGCCTATCAGGGCGCTTTCTGGCTCTACCAGCGCTCCGGCTGCAACCCGCTGGCCAACCCGGTGCTGATCGCCGTCAGCGTTTTAGTGCTGTTTTTGACGTTGACCGCAACCAGCTACGAGACCTACTTCGCCGGCGCCCAGTTCGTCCATTTCCTGCTCGGCCCGGCCACGGTGGCGCTCGCCATCCCGCTCTACACCCAATTCCACCGCGTCCGCGCCATGCTCCTGCCAGTCGTTGTCGGGCTCATCGTCGGCAGCCTGACGGCCGCCATCTCGGCGGTGCTGGTCGGCCGGCTGTTCGGTGCCAGCCTGTCCACCCAGCTCTCGCTCGCCCCCAAGTCGGTAACGACGCCGATCGCCATGGGCATTGCCGAACGGATCGGCGGCATTCCCTCGCTGACCGCCGTGCTGGTCATCATCACCGGCATTCTCGGTGCCGTCGGCGCCCGTTATGTCTTCGACGCGATGAAACTGCGCGACCCGGCGATTCGCGGCTTCGCCATCGGCGTCGCTTCGCACGGCATCGGCACGGCGCGGGCTTTTCAGGTGAATGAGCAAAGCGGCGCCTTTGCGGCGCTGGCCATGGGCCTGAACGGGGCGCTGACGGCGATCCTCGTGCCGGTGCTGGCCGGCTGGCTGGGTGCTAACTGACAATGTTGCGGTCAACCGGAAAAAACCGGTAAAAAGCCCAAGCTGGCAAGATCCGGAACCGCTGATCCATTCGTCATCCACGAAAGCGGGATCCAGCTCCTTGCCCCTCCTGGATTCCGTCTACGCGGGAACGACAAAGTCGAATTATTCCAGGCTGCCTTA
>CAYWNX010000200.1:0-5515 GCA_964459735.1 uncultured Dechloromonas sp.
CCAGCACGTCGATGCGGGTGCCCTCGCAGCGGGCCGCCATCATGCTGCAGAAGTCGCCGGAGCCGTCGAAGGAGAAGCCCGCGGTGAGCTGCTCGAAGGGGGAGCAGTAGTACGCGCTGGCCACGTGGGCCAGATGGTGCTCCACGTTGACCTGGAGCGGCCGGCCGGAGGCGGGATCCTCGCCGAGGGCCTTCGCGATCTGCTCCACCAGGGTGGAGGACGCGGCCCGCCGGCGGTAGTGCTCCCGGACGGCCCCGAAGGCCCGGAAGGGGTTCGAGAGGACGTATCTGACCTTCGCCGAGTAGTTGGACCGGGGATCCCGGCCGATGGCGACGTGGGTCAGGTCCTTGAAGCGCAGGCCGCCGATCCGCATCACCTCGCGGAGGGCCAGTCCGGGGAAGCCGGGGCAGTGCTTCACGCGCGGTCCCAGCCGCTCCTCAGCCACGGCGGCCACCAGCTTGCCGTCGATGAGCAGGCAGGCGGACGAGTCCGCGTGCTGATAGTTGAGACCGAGGATGGCAGTCATGGGCGGCGGGTGATTGGCTCGAATGGGGGTCGCGGCGGCCGTGGCACGGCCCTCACCGGGGAATGGGCGAGCATACCACGACCCCATCATCGGCCAGATCGGGTGGCCTCTTCCGGTCGAACCGCCGATGGAGGCCGAACACGCCCCCGCGTGCAGCGTCCATGAAGGCCCCGTGCACCTGAGTAAGCTCGACGCGCCGCCTGCGATGACCGCCCGCGAAGGCCCTGCCAACACCGACGGCCCATCGGCCGCCCCCGCGGGCGGCGCCGCCCGACCCGGGCTGGGCGCCGTGGCGGCGCGGGGAACCCTCTGGTCCGTGGCGGAGGTGATCACCAGCAAGGCGCTCTCGCTGGGCGCCCAGTGGGGCCTCTCCTGGCTCATCACCGAGGGTGAGATGGGGCTGGCGAACCTCGCGGCCAACGCCGCGGCCCTCTTCTTCCTGGCCAATCCCGTGGCGGTCTCGGATCTCCTGGTGGCCCGCTCCGCCCGCTTCCGGCACTGGGTGCGCGCGGGCACGCTGCTCTCGTTCGCGGCGGGCGTCCTCTCCTTCCTGGTGCTGCTGGTGCTTGGCCCGCTCCTCGGGTGGACCTACGGGGAGGCGAAGGCGGGCACGCCGCTCGCGTTCACGGTGCTGCTGGGCGTCGCCGCGGTGCGCTACCTGGGCGACACCTGCGCCGCGGTGCCGCAGACGCAGCTCCGCCTGGCCTACCGCTTCCGCACGATCAGCGCCGTGCAGGTCTGCGTGAACGTGGTGCTGGCGGCGGCGTCGCTGGGGCTCGCGTGGGCCGGCGCCGGCGCCTACGCGATCGTGGGCGGCGCGAGCGCCGCGGCCCTCTTCCGGGCGGTGACGCTCTGGTCCCTCAGCGGGCTTCGCGCGGAGGACATGCGCCGCAGCCCGCCGGCGCGGCTCCTTCTCGGCGGCCTTGGTTCGCTCACCGCATCCCAGTACCTCAACACGCTGGCCTTCACCGGCGGCACGCTCATCCTGGGGCTCTTCCGGGACGAGTCGCAGGTGGGCCTCTACGCCTTCGCGTTCAACCTGAGCTACCAGGTGAACGTGCTGCTCAGCTACAACCTCTCGGTGGTGCTGCAGCCGGTCTTCGCGTCGCTCCAGGGGCAGACGCAGCGGCAGGCGGATGCATTCGTGCGGGCCACCGGGGTCATCACGAGCGTGGCCGTCCCGCTCTGCCTCCTCCAGGGGGCGCTCGCGGAGCCGCTCCTGCGGGCGGCGTTCAAGCCCAACTGGATGGCGTCGCTCCAGGAGCTGGTGATCCTCTCTGGCGCCCAGGCCCTGGCGATCGCGGCCGGCCCGTGCCTGGCCCTCATCAAGGCCCAGCGCCGCTTCGGCGTCTTCCTGCGGCTGCAGGCGTGGCAGACGGCGGCGTACGTGGTGGCGCTCTTCATCCTCTGTCCGCTCGCAGGCGGCGACGGCGCCGCGTGGGCGGTGGTGGCGCAGTTCGCCATCTTTGCGCCGGTGAGCATCGTGGTGGCGCTGCGTCCCGCCGGAGCCGGATCCGTGCGCAACGTGATCTCGCTGATGGCGGCGCCGCTCCTGCCCGGCCTTCCGGCCGCGGCCCTGGCCTGGTGGATCTCCTCGCTCTTCCCGCACTCGCGGGGCGGGGCCGCGGCGGCCCTGGTGGCGGGCGGCGCGGCCGGAGGCGCGGCATGCCTGGGCCTCATGGCGCTCCTGCAGCGCCATCGCCTGCGAACGATCGTCGGGGCCCTGCGTCGCAGGTAGAAATGGTTTCAATACCCCGCCGCCACAAACTTGCGCAGGCTGGGCACCGAGCCAGCCTCCACCCAGTCCCGGCTTCGCGGCGCCCACACCCCGGACATCGCTCTCCGATGGGCACGATACATCCGCACGAAGGGCAGGTCGTGTGCTGGGTGTCAAGCCGCACGACTTCCCCCTTGTGGGGACAACACGAGTAGACCGCAGGGAAGCGCTCGACCTGAGTCTCAGCCTTTCGCGGTGCCGTCCGGCGGGTGCCGCGGCACCACGCAGGCACTCCGCGATGCTCCTGCTCCCCGCCTCCGTCCGCATCTACCTCGCCGCCGGCCACTGCGACATGCGCAAGGGCTTCGACACCCTCGCGGCCATCGTCCGCGAGACGTTCGGCGACGATCCGCTCTCCGGACACCTCTTCGTCTTCCGCTCCCGCCGCGGAGACCGGATCAAGATCCTCTGGTGGGACCGCGACGGCTTCGCCATCTGGATGAAGCGGCTCGAGAGGGGCGCCTTCCGGGTCGCCATCCCCGAGCACGCCGCACGCTCGGGCCGCGTGGACCTCCCGCGCCGCGAGCTCAAGGCGCTCGTGCGCCGCATCATCATGGAGCGGGACGACGCGATCAGGAAGCTGCGGCTCCATCTCGCCAGGCGATTCAGGCCCCGCGCCGAGGCCCTGGACCCCGCCCAGCTCTCCCTGTTCGCCCAGGCCAGGACCTCTCCCGCTCCACCATGTGCGGATGGATGCTCGGCTGCGCGGAGCCGCTCCGCCCGCTGGAGGAGCTGATGCGGCGCGAGGTGCTCCTGTCGTCGGTGATCCAGTCCGACGACACCCCGCTGCCGACCCTGGGGCTCGTGAAGGGCAGGGCGAAGGACGCCCGGCTCTGGTGCTCCCTCGGCGACTCGGCTCACCGCTACGCGGTCTTCGAGTACGCAACGGATCCAGAGTGCGCGGCTGCACGAGGCGGAGCCGCTCGCCTACGTGAGCGACCTCCTGGAGCGGATGGCCGGGGACCGCGATCTGCCGGCGCCGCCCGGGCGACGGACGGGGAGGAGATCCTCCGCGGGCTGCTGCCGGACGCGTGGATCAGCCGCCACCCGGCGAAGCGGCTGCCGCCGGCGCGGTGAGGGGAGGTCGGACGCCTACTTTGGCCAGCGCTTCGTCAGCCTGCCGAAGTTTCGCCACAACCTCCGCCGGACGGCGGCGCTTCCTCCTGCCGCGATCCTTCATCGGAGACTCCTTTCGGCTCTTCGGGCCGCGAAAGTCTCTCACAAGGGGTGGACCGATGAGAGCGATCCTGTCAGTTCGTGGTCGACGAACTGGTCGACCCCTCGGGCCGCACATGGACGAGGTGCCTGGTCGCGATCGAGTGCTTGAAGCGACTCGGCATGCTTCGTGAGCGACCGCTCGATAACAGGCTCTCGAAGGCCGATGCCTTCAGCGCCGACGCCGCGGTCGCGGCGTTCAAGCGCGAGGTCGGATTGCCGCTGGTCTGACTGCTGGATCACGCTTCACCTCCAGCGCCGGCCTTTGCCGGTGCATTCCTCGGGCGCCATGTCGACTCCCGACTCGTGTTAAGGCAGGGCGCGTGCGGGGGCGTGACTCGGCTCGAACATCGGGCCAGCGAGCTCGTCCCGGCAGGCGATGCGTCGGCGCGCATCAGAGGGAACCTGGCAGAATGTGAAATGTCGCGAGCCCGTTTCATCAAGCAGTTCGCTCAATCGGTCCTGACCGAACGGCGGGGACCGACCGGGCGATTTCATACTTACTCCCACACTCAGGGCAGCGCCCTCCGGCGAACTGCGGATGACCGCAGTCAACGCAACGTCCCCGGCGTCGTCTGATCCGGGCGACAACGGCGCGCGTCCCTACTAACAACATGAGTGCCGTCGCGCCGAACCACGAAACATCTGCTAGAAGGCCTGCCCAGAGGGGGCGCACGGGAATCACGCGCAATAGTGCGTAGTACGCCGGCCCACCCGGCCACGGAGGTAGCGATGTTCTGACAGCTGACTCGGATCCCAGGAGGACCCACGTTCGGACAAGCTCATCACCCGACACAGCACAATCGACTTGTCCCCAGAAGGCGCGACATGGCCAGCCGGTCGCCACGGTTGACCGCACGATTCGCACGTTCTGCTGCCTCAACTCCGGCGCGCACTCAATGTCATACGTGGTCGCGCTAAATGCTTCGTTCTCATGCCACATGCCGAACAAGGGATCGGCCTTCTCCCCACTACCCGGAATGAACCATTCCCCCGTAAACCACGTACTGCCACTGGACCGCCACATTCTGCCGCTGAACACCCATCCGTTGTCTACATTCCTAAGAACGCTAGTTGGCGCGCGACACCCATTACGAGCATCGACGCACACGGCCGCCGCCCACGACGTGGCGATCGTCGCGATGACGCCGATTAGCAACGCAATAAGCAGGTGGCCAGGTGTTCGGGCGTCCATCGTACTGACCGGTGTACTCACGGCGATGCGCGGTTGCCCACACCAACTGACGCATATGCTGGGCCGTTTGGGTCGAACGGGAAATCGCCCGGCTTGTGATCACACATATAGCAAGCCCATCGCAAGCTCGCGATGTCAGATTCCAGGCCCTGAATTAACGCTTGCCATTTGGCCGCACAATCGGGAGGGACATTGGTACGCTGTGCCGACATCGCGCTCTGCGCGCACTGAAGCATGCACTCGTATACTGCCAACTCACTACAGGCACGGTTGCACGACATGGGCGCCCCAGGCTGTACGGCAGGATCGCCATCTGGGACCGCGGGGCTTGGAGTGCAGTCCTTCGCCGGGCTGCAGTCTGTTGGTGGACAGCAGGTACGCTTGAAGTGGAGTGCCTCACACGCGGGTGCGCATTGAAGGAATGCGTCCTTCAACGGCTTGCACGCCTCTGATCCCGGGGTTGGCGCCGACGGGATGCACTGGCATACAACTTGTTTGCCGTTGTCACAACCAGCGAGATACTGCGGCTGCTTTCCCCCAGCAGGCGGCTTGCACAACGAGTCGCAGCACTGGTTCTGGCCAGGAACATACGTCGGTGGCTGCTGCATGTCGGGCTGACTGGATGTGATGGCTACGACCGTACGAACCGGGGTGGACCCCGGGCACTCTCCCGGCCCACCATATCCCTGGCATCCAAGTCCAATGGCCAGCCCCATCGCATCTCGAACAGCGTTCGGCATACTGCCGACATACTGATAGAGGCTCGCCCCATCCACATAGCCGAGCGGGTCGCGGCGGGTCC
>CAYWNX010000201.1:0-5508 GCA_964459735.1 uncultured Dechloromonas sp.
CTGGGTGGCGACGATTTCGACCACCGCATTTTCTGCTGGGTGATCGAGCAAGCCAAGTTGCAACCACTCTCGCCGCAGGATGCGCGTTTGTTGATGATGCGCTGCCGTGAAGCCAAGGAATTCCTGACCAATAATCCGGAGGCGCCGATTTCGGCCAATCTTTCCACTGGCGAAATTGTCGATTTGAAGCTGGATGTCCCGACGTTTGCCACGATTGCCCAAACCCTGATCTCGAAAGCCCTGCAACCGGTCAAGAAAGCATTGCGCGATGCCGGTTTGCGAGTGGAGGACATCAAGGGTGTCGTCATGGTCGGTGGTGCAACGCGGATGCCGCAGGTGCAAAAGGCTGTCGGTGATTTTTTCCGCCAGGAGCCGTTGACCAATCTCGATCCGGACAAGGTGGTTGCCCTCGGTGCTGCTACCCAGGCCAATCTGCTGGTTGGCAACAAGACCGGCAACGACGACTGGCTGCTGCTTGATGTGATTCCGCTTTCGCTCGGGCTGGAAATGATGGGCGGACTGACTGAAAAGGTGATTCCGCGCAATGCGACGATTCCGACGGCGCGCGCCCAGGAATTCACCACCTTCAAGGACGGTCAGACGGCGATGGCCATCCACGTTGTCCAGGGGGAGCGTGAACTGGTCAGCGACTGCCGCTCGCTGGCACGCTTCGAACTGCGCGGCATTCCACCGATGGTGGCCGGTGCCGCCCGTATCCGCGTCACTTTCCAGGTTGATGCCGATGGTCTGCTGTCGGTTTCGGCGCGTGAGCAGACGACCGGCGTTGAATCCAGCGTCGTCGTCAAGCCATCCTACGGCCTTTCCGATGACGAAGTTGCCGGCATGCTCAAGGACTCGATGGAGCACGCCAAGGACGATGCGATCAATCGGGCGCTCAAGGAAGCGCAAGTTGAAGCGCAACGCATGCTGGAAGCGACCGAGTCGGCGCTCAGGGAAGATCCGCATCTGCTCAATGAGGCAGAGGCAGCCAAGATTGTTGCCGCGATCGAAAAACTTCGTCTGGCCATTGCCGGCGACAACCGCCGGGTGATCAACCTGGCGATGGATGATCTCGGTTTTGAAACGCAGGAATTTGCCCATCGTCGCATGAACCAGAGCGTCAATCGTGCGCTCGCCGGCCGTAATGTGGCCGACATCAAAATTGGAGAAGAGGTGTGACGCAACTGATCGTACTGCCGCATCTGGAAAACTGCCCGGATGGCGCCGTCATCGAGGCTGAAGAGGGGAAGTCCATTTGCGAAACACTGTTAGAAAACGGTATTGAGCTGGATCATGCCTGTGAAATGTCCTGCGCCTGCACTACCTGCCACGTCATTGTGCGCGAGGGTTTCAATTCTCTGGCACCGGCTGAAGAGGAAGAGGAGGATCTGCTCGACAAGGCCTGGGGCCTGGAGCCGAACTCCCGTCTTGGTTGTCAGGCAATTGTGCGGTCAACCCCATTAGTGGTCGAAATTCCACGATACAGCATCAACATGGCAAAGGAGGGGCACCGCAAATGAAATGGACCGACATCAACGATATCGCCATCGAACTGAGCGAAGCGCATCCGGATAAAGACCCACTGAAACTCAATTTTGTCGATTTGCGCGACTGGGTCATGGCCTTGCCTGGCTTCAATGACGACCCTGCGCACTGTGGCGAGAAGATTCTCGAAGCGATCCAGCAAGCCTGGATCGACGAAGTCGAATGAAAACCCGTGACTTTCCGGGCAGTGGCAGCCAGATCAATGTCCTGGGCGGCCCACTACTGACCTGCTCGGACAAGCCGTTGACGGGATTTTTCAGGGATGGCTGTTGCAACACTTCCGAAGAAGATTTGGGAAGTCACACAATTTGTGTGCTCCTGACGACAGAGTTTCTTGAATTCTCGAAAGCGAGCGGCAACGATCTGTCGACGCCGCGCCCCGAGTTTGACTTCGCCGGCTTGCAACCCGGCCAGCGTTGGTGCCTGTGCGCCGCACGCTGGCTGGAGTCTTACAAGGCCGGCAAGGCGCCACGCGTCTTGTTGAATTCCACCAATCAGGCTGCACTGGAAATCGTGCCGCTTGAAGCGCTCAAGCAGCACGCTGCCGACCTGCATTGATTCATTTCAGGAGGCGCTGACTTGAACGGTTCATCATCCCCATACCGGTGGGGATGATGAACGCTACAAACGTTTGCTCAAAGTTACCTGTTTCACGAACGTTTTATCCCGGTTCAGATGTTTTGAATTTAAGTAATTTTAGAGCCCCACCACGTTCAAGCCGCCGTTACCGAAACTTTCCGGGTTGGTGCCGGCGACAAACAGGCGGAAATCGTTGTGGGCGAAGTTGCCGATGATCTTGGCCTGATTGGCAATCAGTACGCCGACATCGCCTTCCGGTTCCAGCGTGTTGCCGTTGAAGGCGCAGTTGAAGCCGGGGTAATGGTCTTCCTCGCTGTCGATGCGGTTATTGATGACCTGCAGGTTGTGCCACGCCGGCATGCTGCCCTGGGCGCTGTTGATGACCTGCTCCAGCGCCTTACCGCTGATCCGTATGCCCTGCAGTGCATTCCGTTCGAGGACGAGGCTGCCGCTGTCGTCGAAAGTCACGGCGCCGGCCTTGATGGCGGCACTGAGACGTTTGAGCTGGTCAGCGGTTAAATCGGGCATTTCGTCGGATTCACCGAACAGCGTGATGCGGCCGCGCAGGCGGTTGTCGATCAGGCTGGCGTCGGGCGTCTCGTCGAGCGCCAGCGCAAAGGCCGGGGTGCCGGTGCGGAGGGCGGCGGCGAGCTGGTCGAGCGCTTTGCTCAGGCTGGCCGACTGGCTGTCCCGGCCGACGACGAGGCGCAGGTTGTTGAGGCTGGTCTGTTCGCGCGGATTGAGATTGGCGAGGTCGTTGCTACGGAGCAGGGCGGTGATCTCGCTGGACATCTGCTTGCGTTCCTGCGGACTGAGGGCGGTGATGGCATCTGCCGCCTTGCTCAGGCTGCCATCGATGCTGGCGGTGGCGTCGAAGGCCTTCCTGTGTGCTGCCAGACTGGGGACGCGCTGCAGCACGAAGTCGAGCTTGTCGTTGTTGCCGCTGGTGATGGGGACAAGAATGCAGCTCTCGATCAATAAACGCACTGCCCCCGAGATCCGCAGCAGACTGTTGCCGGTCGTCGTCCGGCCATAAAGTTCGACGCGGCTGAGGTGGAGATCCTGGCAATTCAGGAAGCTCAGGCTGCGCGCCTCGCCGCTGTTAATCAGGATGAAATCCTGCAAGGTCAGCGAGCCGAAGGTATTGAATTCGAAGACTTCTTCCTTGAGCAGCAAACGGCTGGCCCGGCCGGCGCCGTGGATGCTGATGTGGTGACGCGGCGTGCCGGTCAGGCTCATGCCGTCGGCCAGACTGTGGTTGCCGGGCAGCAGGCAGATGCAGATGTCGCGCCGGTCTTCGGCGAGCAGCGTGCGCAGGGCGATATCCAGTGTTTCGAATTCGCCGGCCAGGCCGACGGTGACGCAGCAACCGCCGCCCTGGGTACGCTTGCACAGGGTGTCGATGGCCTGCTGCACGGTATAGGCCTCGGCCGCCAGCAGGTCGGCACAGTCGCTGGGGTCGTAGGCGACGCCGCTGGCCAGCGCCAGTTGGGCACTGAAATGCACCGGCAGATAACGGCCGGCGACGACCTGACCGGCGACCAGCAATTCGGCAGTGGCGTGCTGGACAGGTTTGCTCGGGTCGGAGGCCAGCGACCAGCTAATGGAAGCTGTGCCGTCGGCCAAGGTTTCAACGACTTCGGTATTGGTGCCGTTGGGCAGTTGACCGGCGTCGACGGTGAAACGCACCTGTGCCTTGACGACCGGGAACTGGCCGTTGGCGACGCCGACCTGCAGCGAACTGGGCAGGGCGACCAGGGCCGGCGTGTTGGCTGGATTGGTCTTGATGCTCTGGCCGTCGCCACCGACATAGTGAAGCTGGGTCAGTTCGGTCAGACTAGGGAAGAGCGGCCGACAGTCGGATTTCAGGCTCCAGACACCGCCGGTGAAATCGAGCAGCGCCAGGCGGGCGAAGGCGCGCAGCACGCCGGCCGGAGCGCGGAAGGCGGGCTTGCCACTTTCTTGCGGCCATTCGATGGCGGCCGTCGCGGTGCGCGCCGGAATCAGCCAGTAGTCGCCGATGCGGTAGCTGCCGGGGGCGAATTTGAGTTCGATGCCGTCCTGCGCCAGTTCCTCCCAGCCGGTGTTGGGGTTGGCGATGGCGACCGGCTTGATTTCGGCGATACCGTCCCAGCGCCGGACGCGCGGATTGGTCGGGAAGAGCGCCGGGTCCAGCGCATGGCCGATCAGCTTGCTCAGGTCGATGGTGACGACATTGCCTTCGGTGCGGACGACCGGCACCAGCGGGCCGGGCTGGCCGAGCAGTTCGTGGGTGTCGTCGATGAACTCGACCCAGCAGCCGGCGGTGATGGCCAGCACGTCGTCGCGGCCGATGCTGGCGACTTCGAATTCGTTGGCAATCGGGTCGTCGAGCCAGCGGACGACGCGGCTGAGCAGGCTGCCGTTGTCACGCGACCATTTGTAGCGGGCCTTGCCGGTGACGCTGCCGTCGTCGTGGATTTCGACGCGGTAGAGATGGTTTTCGAGCAGCCGGTAGCCGGCTTCCGGCGGCAACTGGCAGGGCGTCTTGGGTGGAATGCTGGCTTCGGCGCGGGCGGCGAGACGGCCATCGGGTGCTGCGGTCAACGCGGTCCAGGCGGCAATATTCGACAGGCAGTCGAGCGCTGCGCCGTTGTCGCCGGCACGCAGCAGCTTGACCTGCCAGACGGTTTTTTCGCGGGTGCAGGTGTCGGGGCCGCCGAGTGCCACTTCGCGCATGCTTGGCTCGTCGACCGGCAGGTCGAGCGGGCTGAGGTGGCGTTGCCAGGTTTCGAGATAGGCGAGGTAGGTGCCGTCGGGCGGGGGTACGGCCTGGCCGGCATTGTTGAAGACGACGACGCCGGTGATGCTGGTCGCCGTGACGCCGCTGGGCGGCAGCGGCAGCAGCGAAGCACCGGCCGGAAGCACGGGCGAGGCGGTGTCGGGCAGGTCGGGCTGATTGGCGACGGTGGTGGCGGCCGGGTTTTCGCAGAGCAGGCCATCGACGTAGAGGCGACCGGCCGAGATGCTCAGGTCAGTGCCGGCCGGCGTCAGGCCGAAGCCCGGGTTGTCGATGAGCACGGCGACCGGCCCCAGGCTGTCGCGTGTCTCGATCTCGATGCGATGGTTCAGGATGTCCTGCTGCTCGTTGAAATCGGCGTCGAGCTGCACGCGGCCCTGCTGCATCCGCACGCTGCGGTAGCGTCTGGCCTTGTCGAAGGTGGCGCGGCTGAGGTCGGCTTTCATTGTTTCTCTCCCGGTTTTTGTCGAGTGGGGCTAATTGACGAAAATCGCGGCCGCTTCGAGGCCGAAACGCAGGTATTCGTCCAGTGCCAGCGCCAGATTGGCTTCGCGCTGCGGTTGCTGGAGCAGGTTCCAGACGCCCATTTCGGCACCGTTGTCGGC
>CAYWNX010000202.1:0-5489 GCA_964459735.1 uncultured Dechloromonas sp.
GCGGCGGGTTCCAGCCAGCCGTTGGCGACCACGCAGTTCTCGGCGGCCGCCGTTTTGCCCCTGTCGGCCGTGGCAGTCGCCAAGCCGGCAATCAGCGCCAGTGCAGTCGCCGAGAGTGACCAAAGGTAAGGTTTGAATTTCATGAGCGTCTTGTTCAGAGGGTTACTGCTCTTTGCCGAGTTCCTTGTGCAGGTCGGCGATGTTTTCATGCCCGACCCTTGAATCGGCCTGTGCGGCAACGCCAGCTAGTGCCTTTTTCCACCGTGCCAATTCCTCAGCATTAAGTTTGATGACACTGGTTTTGCCAGCACGGGCGATGGCTTCAATTGCCTGCTTGTCGGCATCGGCAATTGTCTCGAACTGGTAGCGTGCGGTATCGGCGACGGCAGTCTCCAGAGCGGCGCGAATGTCGGGTGGGAGGCTGTCCCAGAATCGCTTGTTGGCAATCACCGCGTAACCGAGATAGCCGTGACCGGTCAGGGACAGATACTTTTGCACTCGGTCGAAACGACTGGTGTGGAAGGTCGTCGCGGGATTCTCCGTGCCATCAAACACCGCGGCGCGCAGTCCTTCGTAAACGTCCGAGAAAACCGTAGATTGAGGAATCGCCTGAATCGCCCGCATTTGCAGGCGGATCACTTCCGAAAGCTGAATGCGCATCTTCAGGCGGCGTGCATCTTCAGGCCGCCGCAGGGGTTTGTTCGCGCTCATGTGCTTGAGGCCGGCGCTCCAGTAACCGAGGCCGACGAGACCCTTCGGTTCGAGTTGCGCCAGCAGTTTCCGACCGACTGTGCTTTGCGTGGCCTTTCGCCAGGCCTCATCGGAGTCGATCAGATAGGGAATATCAAATACTTCAAACTGCGGGACACCGATCTGGCCGAACTTCGATACCGACGGCGCAAGCATTTGCACATCGCCCGAGCGAAGTGCGTGCAATTCTTCGTTGTCGGTATAGAGCTCGCCTTTGGGATGAACATCGATCCGGACGCGTCCGCCAGTGCGTTCCTCGGCCAGCTTTTTGAAGTAAGTCGCTGCTTTGCCTTTGGCAGCGTCACCGGATACGACGTGGCTGAATTTGATTACGATGGGTTGTTGAGCCTGGGCGCTGCCGGCGAAGCAAAGCGCCACAATCGAAAAAAACAGGCAAGCAAGATTTTTCACGATGTCTCCTTTTATGTAGAACCACCTTTTTGATTGAGCGTTACATCAAAGCGAATGGACGAAAAACGAGAATGGATCCGTTCGTTAATCTTAGGACAATTGACGAAAAGTATTCGAGCGAGTGACGGGGGGCTTCAAAAGCCGTCGTTTCTTGATGACTGATCAGCGACAGGCAGGAGCCGCTGAAGCAACAGCAGCACTCCGGGGCTGCTTCAAAGATCAAGTTGCAGCGCGGCCAGGCGCGCGTAGAGCCCGCCTTGTTGGCGCAGGTCTTCCGGGGTGCCGGTTTCGACGATGCGGCCGCGCTCCATGACCACGATGCGGTCGGCTTTTTGCACGGTGGCCAGGCGGTGGGCAATGATCAGCGTTGTCCGTCCCTGCATTGCGGCATTGAGGCCGTGCTGGACGAGAATTTCCGATTCGGCATCAAGGGCGCTGGTCGCTTCGTCGAGCAGCAACAGTCGTGCTCCTTTCAGGATGGCGCGGGCAATCGCAATGCGCTGGCGTTGACCGCCGGACAAGCGGGTGCCGCGTTCGCCGAGGAAGGTCTGGTAGCCCTCGGGCAAGCGTTCGATAAACTCTTCCACCTGCGCCGCCCGGGCCGCCCGCCTGACTTCTTCATCACTCGCCGTGGCGCGGCCGTAACGGATGTTTTCCAGGGCATTCGCCGAAAAGATCACCGGGTCTTGCGAAACGATGGCGATGTCCTTGCGCAGATCGTGCAGGCTCAACTGGCGGATGTCCTGGCCGTTGATCCGGATGCAGCCATCCGAAACGTCGTAATAGCGCAGCAACAGCTGGAACAGGCTGGTCTTGCCGGCGCCCGAGGGGCCAACCAGCGCGACGCTTTCGCCGGGCGCGATGCGCAGGCAGATGTCCTCCAGGGCGGGCGTTTGCGGCCGGGCCGGATAGGAAAAGGTGACGTGTTCAAAACTGATCGAGGCCTGGGCCGAAGGTGCCGGATTCAACGGTGTCGGGGCTTCGTGGATGGCCGATTCGGCGTGCAGCAGTTCGAGCAGGCGCTCGGTGGCGCCGGCGGCGCGCATGACGTCGCCCCAGACTTCCGCCATGGTGCCGACTCCGCCGGCGACCAGCGCCGCGTACATGACGAAAGAGGCGAGTTGACCGTTGGTCAGCAGGCCGTCGTGGACCTGCCGGGCACCGACCCAGAGCACGAAAATGATCGTGCCCATCACCGCGGTGATGATTAAGCCGGTCAGCGCCGCCCGGACGCGTGTCCGCTTGATGGCCGTGGCGAAACTGGTTTCGGTGCGCCCGGCAAAGCGCCGCGCTTCGGCCGGCTCCTGCGTGTAGGCCTGAACGGTCGGCATGGCATTGAGGATTTCGCCGGCCAGCGCCGAGGCGTCGGCAATCTTGTCCTGGGATTCGCGCGACAGTTTCCTGACCTTGCGGCCGATGAGAATGATCGGCAGGAGCAGCAGGACCATCAGACCCAGGTTCAGGGCAAAGAGATAAAAACTGGTGACGGCCAGCATGACCATGCCGCCGACAAACTGGAACAGACTGCGCAATCCCATCGAAATCGAGCTGCCGACAACGGTCTGGATCAGCGTCGTGTCGCCGGTCAGGCGGGAGAGCACCTCGCCGGTCTGCAAGGTTTCGAAGAATTGCGGCGACTGCGCCAGCACCCGCGTGTAAACGGCGCTGCGCAAATCCGCCGTGGCCCGTTCGCCGATCCACGAGACAGTGTAAAAACGTGCCGCCACGGCCAGTGCCCAGAAGCTCGCCAGGCCGAACAAGGCGATGAAATGGCCATCCAGACTCAGGGCGCCGAGCAGGCCGTCACTGACTTGCTTGCCCTGACCGAAGCCGAAATCGATCAGATCGCGAAAGGCCAGCGGGACGATCAGAATGGTGGCGGAAGCCAGGCAGAGCAGGACAAAAGCCAGCGCAATACGAGCCCGGTAGGGCCGCAAAAAAGGCCACAGGCCGGTTAATGCCGAGAGGTGGCGGGGGGGCTCGTTCTGGCTTGGGTTTTTAGGGCGCATGGCCAATTATGCTTGATCGCAAGGCTGCCAAAGTCGCTTCTCCCGGATTGAACGCCACTCCGAAGTGTATGCAGCGCGCTTCTGCGGTCAACGCTGATTTCAGGCCATTTTTGCACGCAAACATTCTGTTGCAACGCCGTGTTGCAAACGCCGTTGGCGGCTCTTAGGCGCTCATTGCGCCTTGTCGGCCAGCCACTTCAGTACCAGCGTGTAGAAGCTTTCAGGGTTGATCGGCTTGCTGATGAAGTCATCCATCCCGGCCTCGAAACACCGTACTTTGTCCTCAACGAAGGCATTGGCCGTCATCGCCACGATCGGCACAGCATGGCATGACGCCATCGCGCGAATCCGGCGCGTCGCTTCCAGGCCATCCATCCGGGGCATCTGCATGTCCATCAGGATCAGGTCGTAGCGCTCGCGGCCCGCCAGTTCGACTGCCTGCATCCCGTCCCTGGCGGTATCGACGATCAGACCCACTTCGTCAAGCATCATGGTGGCGATTTCGCAATTGATCGGCTCATCTTCGGCCAGCAATACCCGGCGACCGCTGAAGGCTTCCCTGAGCCGGCTCTCCGCATCGCAGCCGGAATTGCTCGATGGCAGCGAATCCAGCGGCTCGCCTTTTCTCAGCCGGGCGGTAAACCAGAAATTGCTGCCCTGGCCGGGCTGGCTGGTTGCGCCAGCTTCGCCCTGCATGGCTTGGGCAATGCCTTTGCTGATCACCAGGCCCAGCCCGGTCCCGCCGTATTTGCGCGTCGTCGAGTTGTCGCCTTGTTCAAAAGGGTTGAACAGGCGGGCCAGGGCATCCGGCGGAATGCCAACCCCGGTGTCGATGACATCGAAGCGCAACAGGACCTGCGTCTGATTTTCCTCGACGATGCTGACGCGCAAGGTGACGCAACCTGTTTCGGTAAATTTGATGGCATTGGTTGCGAAGTTGAGGAGCGCCTGCTGCAGGCGCGTCGGGTCGCCAATCAGTTGATAGGGCAATGCAGGGAGCTCGGTGAGAAGGCGCAAATGTTTGGCGTTGGCCTTTTCCTGCAACATCGAGCGAATGTTCTCGAAAAGCATTTCGATCCGGACGTTGGTTTCCTCCAGGGCGAATTTCCCTGCCTCAATTTTCGATACATCGAGTACCGCGTTGATGGTTTCCAGCAGGTATTTGCCGGCAGCGTCCAGTTTGTCCAGGCGTTCCAGCTGTTCAGGCGGGAGTCCGCCGCGCCGAATCAGGTTTGCCATGCCGCTGATCGCATTGAGCGGCGTTCTGATCTCATGGCTCATATTGGCCAGAAAAGCGCTTTTTGCGTGGTTAGCGGTTTCGGCGGCTTCCTTGGCGTGCGATAAATCAAGCGTCCGCGTCGCAACCGTTTCTTCCAGCAAGTCGCGTTGGCATGCCAACGCCTTTTCTCGCATCGCAACGTTGTCAGCCATTTGATTGAAGGTTCGGGCCAGTTCGGTCAGTTCATCCTGCCCGCTTTCGGCAACCCGGACATCACTTTCGCCCAGCGACAAGCGCGTGGCGCCGGCGCGCAACTGTTCGAGGCGGCGCAGGATGAGTCGATCCATCAGCAGGCCGAGAACCAGAAAAACAAGTAGATAGGCGCCAAGATTCCACCATAAGCGGCTCATCCATTGTTCCTGCAGGTTTGCCTCAAAACGTTCCAGCGGCAGTTTGATGCTTAGCACGCCACGCAAGTCACCGAGCTGGTAGTCGTAGGATTCCGCATATTGCTGACGAATGCTTTCCGGCGCATCTTCCCGCTTGCCGTGGCACTTCAGGCAATATGGCTCGATCCAGATCGGGGCCGTGTAATGAAACCAGCGGTGTCCATCGGTATCCTGAATTTGTCCCATCCGCTCGGCAGCCTTCGGGTTGTTGCGGAAAAAATCCATCGCCGCCAACTCGAAGTGGTCGGCCTGGTTGGCGGGATTTCTTGGGCGGTCGGAGACATTGTTAAAGCGGTAACCGTTGTTCGTCCAGTTGGCGTAATCCTGAGAAATACGCGCCATTGAATGCGCCGGCAGAAAACCGATCGTTTTTTCATTGACCGGCAGTTCGCTATTGATGAATTGCTGGTGATAAACCCGCCGTGTTGCCATCAGCAAGGCACGCATGGCTTGAACGTCAAGTTCCTGCTCAATGCGCTGATCCGCCTGGATCTTGCGCCAGGATGTTGTCAGATCCAGCGCCAGCACCGCCAAAAGGACCAGACCCAAAACCAGCCACATTTTTGCACGCAGTGTCATGGGTTGGTTGTCGGCCGGACGGTGGCGGTTTCAGGCAGGTATGTCATGTGGCTGCTAAATTGGTGGAGTCGG
>CAYWNX010000203.1:0-5453 GCA_964459735.1 uncultured Dechloromonas sp.
CTGGGGTTCATTCCCAAGGCGCTCGCGGTGGGGATCGCGTTCCTGGTGTTCATGCCCTGGATGATGCAGAAACTCCTGGGCTTCACGCGCATGTTGTTCGGCGATTTCTCGTCCCTGACGCGTTAGGGAGCGGTTGTGAACGAGTTGGGGCCATGGATCGCCAAGGTGCCGCAAATCGCCCTGATCGCCATGCGCATCGGGGCGTTGCTGGCCGTGGCGCCGGTGTTCGGCAACAAGAGCATTCCGCCGATGGTGCGGGTTTGGATCGCGTTGCTGTTCGCGGTGCTCCTGGCGCCCGTGGTCCCGGTGCCCGACTTCACCGGGGAAGTGCTCCCCTTCGTGCTCACCGCCGGGCGCGAGGTGGTGACCGGCCTGCTCATGGGACTCTCGGTGATGGTGGTGTTGTCGGCGGCGCAGTTCGGCTGGCGCCTGGCCGGTTCGCAAATCGGGTTCGGGTTCGCGGCCACCGTCGATCCGTTGTTCGAGGAGCAAGAGGTGCTGCTCGATCGCCTGCAGGAACTGCTGGTCCTGACGCTGTTCGTGACCATGGGCGCGCATCGCTGGGTACTGGGCGCGCTGGCGCACAGTTACAACGTGGTCCCACTCGGGCAAGCAGAGTTCCCGCCCGGCGTCGGGCAACTGTTCTTGTTGCTGTTCAAGAACGCACTCGTGACCGGCGTGCAGATCGGCGCCCCGATCGTCGTGTGCGTCGTGATGGCCGAACTGGCCATGGCGTTGCTGTCGCGCAGCGTCCCGCAGTTCAACCTGTTCAGCGTCGGCTTCGGCGTCCGGATCGTGCTCGGAATCTTGGTGGCCGCGCTCGCGATGCCCGCCACCGCCCGTTTATTGCAGCGCAGCATGGGCGCCATTCCACCGTCCCTGAACGGCCTCGTGGCCGAAATGCAGCCGCGGGCGAGGTGAATCCATGGCCGAGACGTCACAGGACCGTTCCGAACAGCCGACTTCACGGCGCAAGCAGAAGGCGCGGCAAAAAGGCCAGGTGCCGCGCAGCCGCGAGCTGCAGTCGGCCGTGGTGTTGCTGATCGCCGTGCTGGGCCTGCGTTTCGCGGGACCATGGATGGTGCACCGGACGGAGGAGCGATTGCGCATGGCGTTTCAATCCCTGGCCGGGCCGCCGCTCGTGGCGGCGGCCGTCGGGCCGCTGGCCATGGACTGGATGTCGTGGACGGCGGTGACCTTGGCGCCGCTTTTCACCTTGCTGGCCGTCACGGCCGTGGCGTCGGCGATCGCCATGCAGGGCGGCTTCGTATTTTCGCCCCATCTGGCGGGACCGGACCTGTCGCGAATCGATCCGCTGGCGGGGGCGAAGCGCTTGTTTTCGACGCGCACCTCTTTCGGGCTGGCGCGCGACGCGCTGAAGACCGCCGCCGTCGGCTGTGTGTGCTTCACCGGCATGCGCGAGGCCATTCGCATCCTGGCCAACGGCCTCGACTACCGGCTGCCCGACCTGACGGCGCGATCCAGCGCGCTCGCGGACTCGCTGTCCTTGCGGGTGGCGTTGGTGCTGCTGGTGGCGGGGTTGGCCGACTACATTTGGCAGCGTTATCAGCATTCACAGGATCTTCGCATGTCGAAGCAGGAAGTCCGCGAGGAAGTCAAGGAATCCGAAGGCGATCCGCTGATCAAGGGCCGCATGCGTGCGCGGCTGCGCGAACTCGGGCGCCGCCGGATGATGGAAGCCGTTCCTAGCGCGGATGTCGTCATCACCAACCCGACCCATTTCGCCGTGGCGCTCCGGTACGAAGCCGGCTCCATGGCGGCCCCGACGGTGGTCGCGAAGGGCCAGCGTCTGATTGCGCAACGCATCAAGCAGATCGCGCTCGAGAACGGCGTGCCCATCATCGAGGACAAACCGCTGGCCCGCGCGCTGTACCGCATCGCGCCGGTGGGGGCGGAGATTCCGTCCGAACTGTATCGCGCGGTCGCCGAAGTACTCGGTCACGTCTACCGCCTGAAGAACCGCACCGCCGCTGCACCGGGCACCGGACATGAAGGGGCGCGCAATGGCTGACGTGTCGAAGGGCAATCCGCTGGATTTGGCGAAGCGCTCGGACGCCGTGCTGGCGATCGCCGTGATCAGCATCCTGGCCGTCTTGATCGTGCCGATGCCGGCGTTCCTGATCGACATTCTTCTGTCATTCAATATCAGTTTTTCGCTGATCGTCCTGGTGAACGCGCTGTATGCGAAGGATCCGCTGCAACTGTCTGTGTTTCCGAGCCTGATGCTGGTTCTGACCTTGTTCCGGCTGGCGCTGAACGTGGCATCGACGCGGCTCATTCTAGGCCAGGCATACGCCGGCAAGATGATCTCGGCATTCGGCACCTTCGTGGTCAAGGACAACTACGTCGTCGGCAGCGTGATCTTCATCATCCTGGTGGTGATCCAGTACTTCGTCATCGTCAAGGGAACGGAACGTAATGCCGAGGTGGGCGCGCGCTTCACGCTGGACGCCATGCCCGGCAAGCAAATGAGCATCGACGCCGATCTGAACGCCGGGCTCATCGACGAACAGCAGGCGATGCGGCGGCGCGAAGACCTGACGCGGGAGGCGAACTTCTACGGCGCCATGGACGGCGCCTCCAAGTTCGTGCGCGGCGACGCCATCGCGGGCATCGTGATCGCGCTGGTCAATATCTTGGCGGGGTTCGTCATCGGCGTCCTGCAGCTGAAGATGGATGCCGGCGAGGCGTTGCGTACCTACACGCGTCTGACGATCGGCGACGGACTGGTGAGCCAGATCCCGGCGCTCATCGTGTCCACGGCGGCCGGCATCGTCGTGAGCCGCGCGGCGGCCGCGGAGAAGCTGAGCACCGAGATGGGACGGCAGCTGTTCGACAAACGGCGGCCGCTGGTGCTGGTGGCGGGCACGCTGGTGGTGCTGGCGCTGATCCCCGGGATTCCGACCCTGCCGCTGCTGGTGCTGGCAGGGGCGCTGTTGCTGCTGGCGCAGGCCGCCAAGCGCCGCGAGGTGAAGCGTGACCTCGACGCCCTGGCGCCGCCGGCGCCGCCGGCGGCCAAGGAGCCGGTACCCGAGGATTTCTTGCGCGTCGACCGCATGGAAATCGCGGTGGGTTTCGGGCTCGTACCGCTGCTCGACAAGGAAGGCGGCAGCGATTTCCTGGACCGCGTCCTCTCGATGCGCCGCCAGATTGCCGGCGATTTGGGTTTGATCGTGCCCAAGATCCGCATCCGCGACGACGTGTCGTTGAAGCCGGACCACTACGAAATCCGCATTCGCGGCCACCGGGTCGACGGGGGGCGGTTGCTGGCGGGTCACTGGCTCGCCATGGGCAATCTCCCGGCGCTCGAGCAGCTCAAGGGGGTCGACACCACCGAGCCGGCGTTCGGGCTGCGTGCCAAGTGGGTGACTGGGGCGGTGAAGCCGCGGGCCGAGGACTTGGGTCTCACCGTGGTGACCCCGAGCGTCGTTCTCGCCACGCACCTGACCGAGACCGTGCGGGCGTACGCCTCCGAGGTGCTGTCACGCCAGGACGTCCAAACGCTGCTCGACGAGCTGAAGAAGGACAGCCCCGCGCTGGTGAAGGACATCGTGCCGGAGGTCGTGAGTCTGTCGATTCTGCACCGCGTGCTGCAGAACCTGCTGCGCGAGCGGGTGCCGGTACGGGATCTGGGCCGCGTGTTGGAAGTCCTGGCCGACTATGTGCCGCAGACACGCGACGTGGACTTGCTGACCGAGTCGGTGCGTGCCGGTCTGGCGCGGGCGATTTGCGAAACCGTGGCCTCGCCGGAGGGCAAGCTGGAAGTCGTGTCGCTCGATCCGGCGCTGGAGCAAGCGCTGCAGCAATCGCTGCGCGACGGCATCGTCGCGATTGCGCCGCAAGACACGCAGGAACTCTTCCGGGTGCTGCAGAACCACATCGCCGGAATCCTGAACCGGCAGGAGCGCGCGGCGGTCGTCTGCGCGCCGCGTGTGCGGCTGACGGTGCGCCGGTTGCTGGAGACGAACTTCCCGAAGTTGCCGGTGCTGGCCTACCACGAGTTGGTTCCGGACCTGGACGTGCGCGCGGTGGCGGTGCTCGGAATGCCGGGCGCGCGCGGTGCGGGGGCGCCGGACGAGGCGCCGGCGGCGCGTGTGGCGGCCGAGCTGGTCGCAGCGGCAGCGTGAGCGGCTGAACCCGGATGGTGGATCTGGTGGACACGGCGGCATATCAAGCGGACGTCCGCGCGACGCGCGAACGGTCGATTCTCGAGCACATGGGGCTCGTGAAACGGATTGCGCACGCGATCGCGGCTTCGGTACCCCGCCATGTAGATGCGAGCGACCTCGTGAGTGCGGGGGTGGTGGGTCTGATCCATGCCGTCGACGGCTTCGATCACTCCCGCGGCACTTGCTTCGAGGGTTTCGCGAAGCAGTACATCCGCGGCGCCATCAAGGACCATCTGCGCTCCCTGGATCCGTTGCCGTACTCCACGCGCGTGAAACTGCGCCGTATCGACGCCAAGACGGCCGACCTGCAACAGCGCCTGGGGCGCCTGCCCGAGACCGCCGAAATCGCCTCCGAGGCGGGTTACAGCGTGGCCGAGGTGGGCGAACTGCTGGATTTGGCGAGCCGCTCGACGCTGTACTCCGTCGAGGAACTCTTGGAACGGACCGACGGCATGCCCGAGAAACCGGACGCCGGCCAGGCCGACCCGCTGGCGCAGGTGGAGCATCACGAGCTGCAGGAGCTGGTGGTGCGCTGGATCGAGACGCTGCCGCGCGAGCAGCGCCTCGTGCTCACGCTCTACTACTACGAGCGGCTCAAAATGCGGGAAATCGGCGCCGTGCTCGGCGTGACCGAGTCGCGAATCTCGCAGATCCACTCGGCGACCGTGGCGGCGCTGCGGGCCCGCTTGCGCGCTGCCGTGGGTGACGGAGGTGCGGAGTGAAGCCGGATGGATTCGAAGTGCCGCCGCTGCGGACGCCTCTGGTGCCCCGCACACAGCGGATTCCGCGCGTGCGCGACGAGCAGCAGCCGCATCGCGACCCGCAGCAATCCGGAGAGCAGGACCCGGACGAGCCCGAGTCCCGGCGCCCGGCGCCAAACCGTGAAACCACGGGTCACGAGATCGATTTGGAAACGTAGGCCGGAATCCGGCCGCTTCCGTGGCAGGGATTCACGCAGGCGGCGGGCCGCGGCGGCCGCAAGTACGTCCACGAACGTACGCCGCACCCGAAGGGGAACGCAGACGCGGCTACGCGAATGGCACCGGAATCGCCCGCGCGCCGCCGCTGCCGCCCGGGCATGTGGTCTGCACAGTGCGCTGGTGAGGATCGTGGGCGCGCGCAGCCTTGTCGGCGCGGTGCAACAATTCAATCTTGCGTTCGAGCGGCTCTTCGTTGGCCGGATGCGCGACGGGATAAAGATCGTGTTGCGGCTGACTGGCCGAAACGTTGACGGGGCCGACCTGCACGCCGCTTTCGGCAATG
>CAYWNX010000204.1:0-5446 GCA_964459735.1 uncultured Dechloromonas sp.
CTGGTCGGCGAACTGCGCCAGAGCATGGAAGGTCTGCTCGCCCAGCAACAGGCCGCCGCCGTGCAACAGCAGCAAGCGCTGGCCAAACAGCTCGGCGAAGTCATGGCGCAAACCATGGCAGTCACCCTGCACGAGCCGCTGCAGCGCATGACACTGGCCATCGAACGGCTGGGCAGCAATCAGGGCGCGACGCTCGGTCAGGCGCTGGCGCAAACCCTGCAGCGCTTCAGCCAGCAACTCGACCAAACCTTCGGTCAACGCCAGAATGACCTCGAAAACCTGCTCGCCAAGACCAGCCAGTCGCTGGCCGGCGTCGCAACCCAACTCGGCAGCGTCAGCACGCGGCTGGAAGCCGCCGGCCAGGGCGCTTTCCAGTCCGCCGCCGGCCAGTTGCAAAATGCCAGCGGCGACGTGCAACGCAGCAGCGAAGCTTTCACCCGTACCAGCAACGACATGGCGCAGGCCGCCGCGGCGATGACGGAAGCCGCCAAAACGGCCAGCCAGTCGCTGATCGAGCAGGGCCGCCTGCAGGAATCGATTGCCCGGATGGTTGCCGACCTGCGCGGCACGGTTGAAACCGCCCGCCGCGATGCCGCCCTGACCAGCGAACTGGTCAGCCGCCTGGAAAACGGTGCCGACGCGCTGGTGCTGGCCGAAACCCGCGCCGGCGACTACCTGCTCGAAGTCAATGAAGTGCTCGGCCAGGCCCACGCCGCTTTTGCCGACAATATCGAAAAGACCCTGACCCGCGGCAACGGCCAGTTCCAGCGCAGTGTGGTCAGCGCGGTGGAAGCCCTCGAAGGCGCCATCGAGGAACTTTCCGACACCCTGGCCAGCGAGCCGCGCTAGGCATGGCGCTGTTCCGCTCAGTCGCCGGCGGGCGCAAGAACACCGATCGCGAGGCCGAGAGTCCGTTCTGGATTTCCTTCGCCGACCAGATGACGGCGCTGATGGTGCTTTTTCTCATCGCCCTGACCGTGGCGCTCTATGCCGTCACCGAAAAAGTCTCCGAAGCCGAACAACAGAAAGCGGCCCGTCAGCAGGAAATCGCCACCTTCCTGCAGCGCCTGCGCCAACTGACCGAAAGCCAGGTCGGCATCACCCTGCGCGGCACCGCCATCGATTTCGGCGAACGCGCCCGCTTCGAACACAATAGCCACCGGATCAACCCGACGCAAAGCCGCCAGCTCAGCAACTTCGCGCCACAAGTTCTCGCCCTCGCCCGCGACCCGCTCGGCCAGCGCTGGCTGAAGCGGATCAGCGTCGTCGGCTATGCCGATGCCAGCGGTAATTACCTGCACAACCTCAATCTCAGCCTGCAGCGTTCCGAGCGCGTGCTCTGCGTGCTGCTTGTCCCGCCGCCCGGCAGCGAGCCGCTCAGCGAGGACGAGCAGCGTCAGGTCAGAGAACTGTTCATCGTCAGCGGCGCCTCGTTCAACAGCCAGAAAAACAGCCCGGAAGAAAGCCGGCGCATCGAACTGCGCCTGGAATTCTTTGAAATTGATGAAGCGCGGCAACCGCCCGCGCTGCCGGACGGCCTGGTCGACAACCACTGCCCACTGGACAAGCTGTGAAGCCGATGGCATCGCCGACGACAACGGATGCGGCGCAGCCTCGGCCGACAGCCAGTGCTCTTCCAGCGCAGACGGACAGCAAGAAACCGCCCAGGACAGCCGAAAAAATCCGGCTGAAAGACGCCGACCAGCTACGGCAGTTGCTGAACAGCCAGTTTCTCGCCCGCGGTCTGCGCGACATCGGCGATAGCGAATTACTGCGCCGCCTGACCACCGCCCGTCAGGCGCTCACCCCGCCACGCGGCCGCTATGCCCTGCCACGTATCGCCCAGGGCGTGATGGCTTTCCGCGTGCAAGGGCGCCATACGCCCTACCCGGATCTGAAATACGCCTGTTACGGCCTGGCCCGGGCCACCGACTGGGACAATCGCGTTCTGCTCGACGAGGCGCAAAAATGCGACGAGCTGCTGGCAGCCGTCGCCGCTCAGCGCCCCGTCAATCCACCAGCCTTTGCCGCCTGCTGCAAGGCTCTGCAATGGAGCTGGGACACCGACATCGCCCCGGCCAGCAGCAAACTGAGTAGTGGCGCCAAAGAAAACGGCCGAAAGCTGGGAGCGTTTCTCGCTCAGGCCAAACGCTGAGAAGTGCCAGGACTGGCCTCACCCATGGGGGGCTCCGGGCCCGATCAACCCCGATGGACTTTCAGCGGGGCCGCCAGGCTCCCAGGTTTTAAATTCCTGCGGCACAGGGATCGAGCCGGTATACCAAAGCTGCGGCGCGATGTCGCCGGCAAATGGATTCCCCCCAGATGGAATGTAAATATCGTTGATACTTCCAGTGGACACCACCGACCGGAGCTCGATGGGGGTGATGCCGACCTGAAAATTACTTCGATTCGGCAGCAGGCCAATGCTCGTCGAGTAACGCCTTGATCTTATCCAGCTCATGATGGGCAGCAGGCAGATGCGCACACTTCAAAAGAATTGTGACCGCCAATTCAGCAGTGATCAGTGAGGTAGTCAATGCCGTGTCGCCCGCCACCAAGTCGGCAGCAGCGAATGTCTTGCTGATGATCGTCCCGCTCGGGTAGTCCCTGATTGCTTCGATGGTGATTGTGTCGTCGCCTTCATCGCGAGTGATGAACATCCAGTAGGTCTTGGTCACAGCAATTTTCATGTTCATAGCTACACCTCCACCTCTGCTCACTTATTCGTCTGCGCGGTTGGGCAGATGTCGAAAAAAGCGAAACCATACCCGCCGGTCAGCGTTTCTCCGATTTCGGCGGCTGTGCAACTCTTAACGGACTATAGCCAACAGAAATAGGCAAATTCATATTCCCGTACTTTCACGGCCTAAAGCTATTCGACTACTCAAAATCCATAAAGTTTGGTTGGATTAGAAAACCTAACCTGAACCTTCCGTTTAACCTCTGTCGGATCGAGCGGCAGCACAGGGCACCCTGCCGCCCGTGACGAACCCGAAAAGCTGCCGCTGGCCTGAATGTCGGCTCACGGCAACGGTCTACAGCCGGTAGTCGGTCAAAAGTCGCCGTTTGATGATTCCGGAAAGCAGTTGTGGGAACGACTGCCGTAAAAATTAGACTGATTTCCCGGGGCTGGATTAAAGTCACTATCCGAGTCAAAACTTTCGAAAGACTATTTTGAAAACATTTTTGCTGTTCACCGCCGTAATGCTCTCAGGTTGCGTTGCCTATCCTGCGTATTACCCACCATCTGCTGCAACCAGCGATCCCAACCATGCGCAATCAGTAGCCAATGAGCAATGTGCCAAGTCGGGGAAGGTAGCGGTAAAGGTGGCGCCAACAAACTGCACGACTGCTAACTGTACAACTGCATTTGAGTGTCGATAAAACTACCAGAAGGGCGCATTCAGCAGTTCAAACAAAACTGAGCAACAAGGTCATTTCGCGTGGTCAACGCCCATGCGTTTGATTGGAAAAGTTGCCATAACTCCGTCGCCAGCAGTCTGGCCTTCGAGATACGGCACCCGTGCAGCGTTTTCGGTACGTTGCTACGGTCGACCGAAAAAAACAGCCAAAAACGCCAGAACTACTTGATGTAGCCCCAGCTCTTCAGCCGGCTGTAAGAATACTCGGCGGCCTTGCCCTGCTGGCTGCGTTTCAGATAAGCCATGTACTGATTCGCCGCCTCCTGCCGTTTGCCCATACCTTCCAGTGAAATGCCTTTCAGGAAGGTGATGCCGGCATCACCGGGCAGCAATTGATCATAGCGATTGAGATGCTCGTAAGCCGCAGCCGGGTCTTTCTGGCCGAGCGCCAGCACCCCAACCAGCTTGTGCGCCTGGGCTTCCTGCGGGTAGATCTGCGTCGCTGACCGGGCGTACTCCAGCGCCGGCGCGTTCTTGTCCTGAGCGGCCAGGCATTTCGCCATCAGCACATTGGCCGCATAATCGCGCGGCGTGCTCTTCAGCGCCGTGCGGAAACGCTCTTCGGCCTTGCCGTATTCCTTGCCGGCCATTGCCACTTCACCTTTCTGGCAGGCGTCGATGGTCGGCTTGATGCGGCGCAACGAGGCGGTGTTATCCATGAAACGCTCGCGGCCGGAATCACGCGTATTGCTCGCGGCATACTTGCTTTCGGCCAACTGTTTCGCCGTATCGCGCCGCTCGCTGCTCATCGGGTGGGTCGAGAACATGGTCTGCAACATGCCCGGCGATTCCTTCTGCTGCTCGACCAGCAACTGCTGCAAGCCGACCATGCCCTGCGCCGGGTAGCCGGCGCGCACCATGTATTCCTGCCCCAGCGCGTCCGCCTCGCGTTCGTTGTCGCGGGAATAGCTGGAAAGCAGCACGCTGGCGCCGAGTTGCGTGCCGAGATCGGTCAGACCGCCGAATCCGGCGGCGCTGCCGACGATATTGACACCAGTCATCGCCACCTGCGCCACCATCGCCTGCCCCTGCCGTTGCGCCGCGTGGCGGGCATTGACGTGGCCGAGTTCATGGCCGAGCAGCGCCGCCAGTTCCGCCTCATCATCCAGATCGACCAGAATGCCGCGCGTCACGCCCATCGCGCCGCCCGGGAAAGTGTAGGCATTGACGTAATTGGCGTTCAGCACGCGGTAGGAATAAGGCATTTGCGGCCGGTGGGTTTTTGCATCCAGCCGCTGACCGACATCGCTGACATAACGATTGATCGCCGCGTCCTGCACCGCCCCCAGATCCTGTGAAAACTGTTGCGGCGACACCTGCTTGTCGGCCTGCGTTTCCTCCTCCTCGCTCATCCCGACCAGAATCGACTGGCCACCCACCGGCGAGGTCGCGCAGCCGGACAAGCCGGTTATGCCGACCGCCCCGAGCAGCCAGAGCACCTGGCGCCGGGTGATGCGTTGGTGTTTCAGGTCATGTGCAAGATCGTCGTGCATTGTCATGGTGTCCTCCGGGGTCCGGCTTGAATCGGAAATTGGTTTCATTATCGCGAAAAACTGCCTTGGACGCGCTCCGGATAGCCGGTAATCAGCCTCGTAAACTGAATGCTGCGGTCAACGCCGAAAAACAGAAAAAACCCCGGTTGCTTGCGCAAACGGGGCTTCAAAGGAAACAACAACGGGGCTTATCTTGCCCCTTCCTCAGTGATTACTGGCGGCGGGCGCGCCGACGCATACCGATCATTCCGAACAAGCCGGCACCCAGCAGGGCCATTGAGCCCGGCTCGGGAACGTTCAATTCCGGATCAACCAGAATGTTGTCGTTGGCGCAGTTTTCCGTCCAATGGATGTTGAAGGCAGAACCATCCCAGCCGGCTCCGCTGAGCAAGCCGAGGTCAACGCTCATTTCGTAGAAATAATGACCGTCACTGGCATAGCTGCCATAGCCCGTCTTCGCAGTGGTTGAATAGGCAAATGTCGCATCACCCAGTTTTGTCCCACTCTTGATCGAAGTCGGATTAGCCGTAT
>CAYWNX010000205.1:0-5441 GCA_964459735.1 uncultured Dechloromonas sp.
TGGCGCCAAGCGGCGCACGGGCGGCCAGCGCCGGCACCTACATCCTCTACGCCAGCCATATTGCCGCGATGGCACCAGGTACCAACCTCGGCGCCGCAACGCCGATTCCCGTCGGTTTGACCCCGCCGCAACCGGCCAGCAAGCCGCCGACGGCCAAGGACCAGCCTGGTGGCGACAAGGACACTGCGGATACGCCGGTTGCCCCCGGCGATGCGTCGCGCACCAAGGCGCTGCAGGACGCCGCCGCCTATATCCGCAGCCTGGCCCAGTTGCGCGGCCGCAATGCGGTTTGGGCCGAACGCGCCGTACTCCACGCCGAAAGCCTGTCGGCAACGGAAGCCTTGGCGCAGGGCGTGATTGACCTGAATGCCGCCGATGTGCCCGACCTGCTGCGCCAGATCGACGGCCGCAGCGTCCGCATGACTGACGGCGAGCGCCAGCTGACGCTGAAGGGAGCAACGCTCTACAGCGTCCAGCCCGACTGGAAAAGTCGCCTGCTGGCGGTCATCGCCGATCCCAATCTGGCGCTGATCCTGATGATGATTGGGATTTACGGCCTGTTCTTCGAGTTCTACTCGCCGGGGCTGGCCTTTCCCGGTGTGGTTGGCGCCATTTGCCTGCTGCTCGCCGCTTACGGCCTGCAGTTGTTGCCGATCAATTACGTCGGCGTGCTGCTCATCCTGCTCGGGATTGCCTTCATGGTGGCCGAGGCTTTCTTCCCCAGTTTCGGGGCGCTTGGCATCGGCGGTGTTACGGCCTTCGTCAGCGGGGCGCTGATGCTGGTCGATAGCGACGTCCCGGGTTTGGCTATTTCGTGGTGGGTGTTGGCGCCGCTGGCCATGATTTCCGCCGCCTTGCTCTTCGCCATTGGCGCGCTGGCGGTGCGTGCCCGCCAGCGTCCGGCAGCAGCAGGGGCGGAACGAATGCTCGGTGAACTGGCCGAAGCGCTAGGTGACTTCGAGCGCAGCGGTTGGGTCAGTGTCGAAGGCGAGCGCTGGTGGGCGCTCAGCCCAGCACCCCTGAAGCGCGGCGAGAAGGCACGCATCGTTCGCATCAAGGGTTTGACACTGGAGGTAGTGCCGGCCGAGGCCGGCAAAGGAGGTGCATGATGTTGAACTACGGTCTGCTGGTCGCCTTGGTGATGCTCATCCTGTTGATCAGTTCGGCGGTGTTCGTGCTGCGCGAATACGAGCGCGGAGTGGTATTCATGCTCGGCCGTTTCTGGAAGGTCAAGGGGCCGGGGCTGATCATCATCATCCCGGCCGTGCAGCAGATGGTGCGGGTCGATCTGCGCACGGTGGTGATGGACGTGCCGAGCCAGGATGTGATCTCGCGCGACAACGTCTCGGTCAAGGTCAATGCCGTGCTCTATTTTCGTGTCATGGACCCGCAGCGCGCCATTATCCAGGTCGCCAATTTCCTCGAAGCGACCTCGCAACTGGCCCAGACGACGCTGCGCTCGGTGCTCGGCAAACACGAACTGGACGAGATGCTGGCCGAGCGCGAACGGCTGAATGTCGATATCCAGCAGAGCCTTGACCAGCAGACCGACGCCTGGGGCATCAAGGTGTCGATGGTCGAGATCAAGCACGTCGACATTGACGAATCGATGATCCGCGCCATCGCCCGTCAGGCCGAGGCCGAGCGCGAACGGCGCGCCAAGGTCATCCATGCCGAGGGCGAACTGCAGGCCTCGACCAAGTTGCTTGAAGCTGCCCAGGTGCTCGGCTTATCGCCGCAGGCCATGCAATTGCGCTATCTGCAGACCTTGACCGCGATTGCCGGTGAACACAGCTCGACGATTGTTTTCCCGTTCCCGGTCGAACTGCTCGACACCCTGCTGCGCAAAGGTGCCGCTCCGCCGGCCGAAAAATAGTCCAGTGCATCAGTCAGAAGCGGCTTTTTTGCCAGCTTGCTTGCCGCCCCAGGGCTGAATCGGCACGCCGCTCGCTGAGCAATCAGGATGCGCTTACGCAGCCAAGGCAGTGCTGCGGTCGACCGCAGAAAACAGTCAAATTCCGGATTTCACCGCTTTGCAACAGGCTGCCACAACCATCGGATCAAGCTGCTGTCCGACACCATGAATGCCCTTGATGACGGATCGACAAATTCAGCGCATTCTTGCACCATCACATCGAGATATTGCTCGTTCGACCGCTACGCTGCACACCACCGGATTGCGGCAATTCAGCCCTGCCGTTAGCGGCGGTGAGCGCAACCGGGCCTGTTGAGGAATCAGCGGCTGGCACGACAGACCTTCGCCCGGACGAAGGCTCGACCAACCGCAGGACAGCAAAGGAAAAGCCATGCTCAACCCAAGCGAAACCAATGACGCGAACCCGCTGACGGCGGTCTTCGAATTGATCCGGAAGCGGCTGCCGGCAGACGTTGCAGCGCTTGCCGAAGCCTTCACGCAGCGTTACTACGCCCAGGTCGCGAGCGAAGATCTGGCCGAGCGTTCGGCCCAGGATCTTTACGGCGCGGCCTTGTCGCACTGGCATTTCGTCCGCCGCTTCAGTCCGGGCGCCGCCCGCCTCAGGGTCTACAACCCGCGGCCGGAAGAGCATGGCTGGCAATCGACCCATACCATCATCGAGATCATCAGCGAAGACATGCCCTTTCTGGTCGACTCGATCACCATGGAGGTCAACCGCCAGGGGCTGACCGTGCACCTGATCATTCACCCGTTGATGCGGATGCGCCGCGATGCCGAAGGCAATCTGCTGGACATTGCCGACGAAGGCGATGAGACGGCCGGCAGCCTCGAGTCGATCATCCATGTCGAGGTCGACCGACGCACTGATCCGGCGCATCTGGAGGCTTTGCAGCAAGGGCTGGCCGCGATTCTCGGCGACGTCCGCGCCGCCGTGGACGACTGGCCGATCATGCGCCAGCAGCTCGCCGATCTGGTGACCGGGCTGGAAACCGCACCGCCACCGATTGATATGACAGAGGCCACCGAGGAAATTGCCTTCCTGAAATGGCTGGCGGCCGGCAACTTCACGCTGCTCGGCTACCGGGAGTACACGCTGCTCGGCGAAAACGGTGCCTGCACCGAGACGAGCGACTGCGTACTGAGCATCGTCCCCGGCACCGGGGCCGGCATCCTGCGCGAAACCGGGCAGGAACACTCGGTCTCGTTTGCCGCGCTGCCGCCCGAGGTCAAACGGATCGCCCTCGAACCACGCCTGCTGGTGCTGACCAAAGCCAACGCCCGATCCACGGTGCACCGCCCGGGCTACCTCGATTACGTCGGGGTCAAGCGGATCGACAAGGCGGGCCGAGTGATCGGCGAGCAACGCTTCCTCGGGCTCTTTGCCGCCACCGCCTACAACATCAGTCCGAGTGCGATTCCGATCCTGCGCAAAAAGGTCGGGAAGATTCTCGAACGCGCCGGATTCCGGCCGCAAAGCCACGGTGGCCGGGCCCTGATGACCATCCTCGAACAGTACCCGCGGGACGAACTGCTGCAGATCGACCCCGAACAACTCTACACTGTGGTCATGGGCATCCTCGGCCTCGGCGAGCGCCAGTGGACGCGGCTCTTCGTCCGCCACGACACCTTCGGCCGCTTCTTCTCCTGCCTGATCTATGCGCCGCGCGAGAATTACGACACCGCCCTCCGTCAGCGCATGCAGAGCGTCCTGATGGAGGCGTTCCAGGGCACCTCGAGCGAGTTCAATGTCCAGGTTTCGGAATCGGCGCTGGCCCGCATCCTGATCATTGTCCATACCAAACCGGGGAGCAATCCGGCATACGATGTCGCCGCCATCGAGCGCCGCCTGGTCCATGTTTCCCGGCGCTGGCAGGACGAACTGTTCGAAGCGCTGCGCGAGCGTTGCGGCGAGGAGCGCGGCAACCTGCTCCATGCCCGCTACATCAACGCCTTTCCGGCCGGCTACCGCGAGGATTACGAGGCGCGTGCCGCGGTCGGCGACATCGAACTGATGGAGTCGCTGAGCGACGGGGCCGGTCTGGCGATGAGCCTCTATGTGCCGCTCGAAGCGCCGGCCGGCAGCCTGCGCTTCAAGATTCTGCGCGACACGGCGCCGGTTCCGCTCTCCGCCTCGCTGCCGATGCTCGAACACATGGGCGTCCGGGTGATCGAAGAGCGGCCTTATGAAATCGAGCGGGCCGACCGGCCGACCGTCTGGCTGCACGACTTCGGCCTGAGCTATCAGGGCGCCGAGGAGATGGACATCGAACGCGTCCGCAACGTCTTCCAGGACAGCTTCCGCCAGGTGCTGTCCGGCGCTGCCGAAAGCGACGACTTCAACCGTCTGGTCCTGGCCGCCCAGCTCACCTGGCGCGAAGTCGCCGTGCTGCGCGCCTACGCCAAGTACCTGCGCCAGGCAGGCTTCACCTTCAGCCAGCCGTATATCGAGCAGACCCTGGCCGCCCATCCGGCGATTGCCCGCCAGTTGCTCGAGCTTTTCCTCGCCCGTTTCGACCCCCACGCCGAGCACGACTGCCAGGCGCGGACGCTGGCCATGGAAGCCGCGATCAAGTCCGCCCTGGACGGCGTCGCCAACCTCGACGACGACCGCATCCTGCGCCAGTTTCTCGCCGCCATCCTGGCCACCGTGCGGAGCAATTACTTCCAGAGCAAGGACGGCGCCGCGAAGCCGTATCACTCGTTCAAACTTGATTCGCAGCGCGTTCCCGGACTGCCCGAACCGAAGCCGCTGTGGGAGATTTTTGTCTATTCGCCCCGCGTCGAAGGCATCCATTTACGCGGCGGCAAGGTGGCCCGCGGCGGCCTGCGCTGGTCGGACCGGATGGAAGATTTCCGCACCGAAGTGCTCGGCCTGATGAAGGCGCAGATGGTCAAGAATGCCGTCATCGTCCCAGTCGGTTCGAAAGGCGGCTTCGTGGTGAAAAACCCGCCGCCCGGCGGCGAACGCGACGCGCTGCTGCAGGAGGGCGTGGCTTGCTATCACATTTTCCTGCGCGGCCTGCTCGACCTCACCGACAACCTGCTGGCCGGCCAGGTCGTGCCGCCGCCGGACCTGGTGCGCCACGATGAAGACGATCCCTATCTGGTGGTGGCGGCCGACAAGGGAACGGCCAGCTTCTCCGACTACGCCAACGGCGTTTCCAAAGAATATGGCTTCTGGCTCGGCGACGCCTTTGCTTCCGGCGGCTCGGTCGGTTACGACCACAAGAAAATGGGCATCACGGCGCGTGGTGCCTGGGAGTCGGTAAAGCGGCATTTCCGCGAGCTGGGGATCAATACCCAGGAACAGGATTTCACGGTGGTTGGCATCGGTGACATGTCGGGCGATGTCTTCGGCAACGGCATGCTGCTTTCCCGGCACATCAAGCTGCTGGCCGCCGTCGATCATCGCCATATCTTCATCGACCCGACGCCGGATGGCGAGGCGAGCTTCGCCGAGCGCCAGCGCCTGTTCAACCTGCCGCGCTCGTCGTGGGCAGATTAC
>CAYWNX010000206.1:0-5426 GCA_964459735.1 uncultured Dechloromonas sp.
AAGGCGGCTATGCCCGCCGCGACCGAAGGTGGCGTCCATATAAACGCCGTCGGCTTTGATTGCCAGGGACTCTACCGCTTCCTCGAGCAGCACCGTGACATGGGTGCTACCCGCGGTCACAGCACCAGATCCCCGAAGCCCGGCGGCAGATCGCCGGACAGCGCCTCCGCAGCCAGATCGTTCTGTTGCTTCCAGCCGGCCTCACTCCAGATTTCGAAGTGCGACCCCATGCCGACCAGGTAAACCGTTTTTTCCAGCTTGGCGTACTCGCGCAACTCCGGCGCCACCAGAATGCGCCCCGCCGAATCCAGCTCCTCGGTGCGTGCATTACCGACCAAAACACGTTTGATCGAAGCCGAGCGCGGATCGAGGCTGGAGGCCTTGAGAATCTGATCGCGAATCGGCTGCCAGGCCGGCGATGGGTAAAGCAGCAAACAGCGATGCGGATGAGCGGTCAGAACGAGCGAGCCCTCAGCGGCCGCGAGCAGGGGTTCGCGGTGCCTTGCCGGTATGGCAAGCCGCCCCTTCGCATCCAGACTGATTGCTGCAGCCCCTTCGAACATCTCTTGGCCCACCCCGTTTACCCACTTTTCAACACGTTTTCCCACTTTAGAACATGATCACCCCACAGTCAATAGTGAAATTGCTATTTTTTTCTTATGCAACAATGACTTACGCAAACTTTGCGCAGAATTTTTTAAAGAAAATTATCGTTAAAAATCAAAGCCCCGATACCGACACTTAAAGTGACTTATAAGGAGTTGAGGCAAATCAAATTCGCCCCCAAAAGGCCAATGCCGACGTGGTAAAAACCAGCGCGAAATGGACGTAATTCAGCCCTGATCGAGCAGCGCAAGAGCTTCCGCACACCTCTTGGCCAACTACCCGCAGAATGACAAAGGGCAGCCTTGGCTGCCCTTTGAACGCAAAACCGGTTTAAATTACTTTACTTGGCTGAGCCTTTGCTCAATACGCTCGACCGACATTGCGCCAGGTACCCGCTCACCATCAGCGAAGAACATCGTTGGCGTCCCGGTAATATTCAGCTTGCGGCCAAATTCCTGATTTTTGCCGACCGCCGCCGTGTCACAGTCATCCCGCCCGGATGGCACCTTGCCATCAACCATCCAGTCGTTCCAAGCCTTTGGACGATCGGCTGAGCACCAGATCTGCTTTGACTTGCGTACCGAATCCTCGGACAAAATTGGATACAGGAAGGTGTAGATTGTGACGTTATCCAACTTCAGCAAATCCTTGGCCAAGCGCTTGCAGTAACCACAGTTCGGATCTTCGAAAGTTGCCAGCACACGCTTGCCATCGCCACGCACATGCTTGATGGCCCGCTCGAGCGGGAGTTCGTTGAACTTGATCGCAGTCAACTTTTTCATCCGCTCATCGGTGATGTTTTTCATGTTTTTGGCATCAATCAACTGCCCGCCAACAAAGATCGCCGTCATCTTTTCATCGGTATAAAAAATATTGCCCTCTGCGTATACCTCATAGAGGCCGAGATAGCCCGACTTGGTAACGCTTTCCACCTTTGCTCCCAGCTTGGCTTCCATGCCTTTCCTGATGTCAGCCTCGTCAGCTGTGGCAGCAGACCCGAAAGCCAGCATCAGGGCGAGGGGCAACAATTTTCTCAACATCCAATTCTCCTAGAGAGTTCCGAGTGCATAGCGCACCAGAGTATTCTTTATCAAGGGCAGGCCATTGGTCAGATTCAACCCCATGTTGCGCAACGGACGCAAACCCGGTGGCGCCGCGCGAAACAGTCGGCGCAGAGCATCAGTCGTCGTCTGCATCAATACCGTCTCTTCACGGCGCGCCCTTTGGTAGCGCTGCAGGAAACGCTCCTCGCCGATATCGCACCAAGGCTGCGCAGCGGACAATAGCGCCGCCAATTCCTTGGCATCCTGAAAACCCAGATTGATACCGTGGCCCGACAAGGGATGGATGCCGTGAGCAGCATCACCAACCAAGGCAAGGCGTGGCGCGACAGTTTGTGGCACGCGCATCAGACGCAGCGGAAACGCCGCCGGCGGGGTAAGCGCTTCGAGTCTGCCCAAAACACAACCACCAGCCTCCGCCACTCGGTCACATAATTGATCCGGCGGCAAGGCGCAAAGTTCATTAGCGTGCTCATCCGGAGTGGACCACACGATCGAAATGCGGTTCCCGGGCAGAGGCAGATAGGCCAGCACACCATCGTCCCGGAACCATTGAAAAGCGTTATTGCGATGTGGCTTTTCAGTTGTGAAATTAGCCACCAGCCCTTTTTCGCCATAGGGCGTATTGACCGCGGCCAGACCCGCCGCCTGGCGAACCCAGGAATCGCGACCATCGGCACCAACCAGCAACTTGGCAGAAATCGCCGTACCATCGCCCAAGGTGAGCAAAGCCGCATCGTGACGAAACTCAAGCTGAGCCGGCCTGGCGGGGCAAAACAGAGTCAGATTACTTTGTCGCTTGGCACTTTCCCAAAACTCGCAAGCCATCAATGATGATTCAAGAACCCAGCCCAACTCGGAAACGCCGGCTTCAAATGTCGAAAACTCAAGCTTGCCGCCAGCATCGCCAAAAACCTGCATGGCGCAGATCGGAGTAAGGCGAGAGGAGTCGAGGTGCCGCCATGCGCCAATCGATTCAAGGAAGGCGACATTGACCGGACTGACGGCATAAATTCGCGCATCCCAACCCACCGCCGGACAGGGCAACTGACTCTCAACCAGCGCAATACGCAGGCGACTATCACGCAAAGCCAGTGCCAGACTGGCACCGGCCAAACCGCCACCAACAATAATCAGATCAAATTGCTGCATGACAACAATTATCTGGTTTCAGCAAAATGAAACAAGGCGCTCAGGCTGGATTGCCACCGGAAGGCGGCTTGTTTTGACGTGGGCGACGATTATTGTTATTGCTGCTTCCACCCGGATTGTTACTACGTGGCCGATGTTTTTTTGCCTGCCCCGAGCCAGCCGGTTTGTTTTGAAACATGGGAGGGCGATCCTGGCCGCCACCATGTTCGTTACCGGAGATTCGGTTGCCAGGCGCTAGCTGAATTTCCAGCTCAATGATTTCATCCCACTGTTCATCCGTTCTATCGCGCTCCGCAATAGAAAGAAGATCACGCAGGCGACGGCGATTATCGTTGGGTGGAGGAGCCACAACGGGCTGGACTTCAGGCGGGGTATCGGGATTCGGATTAGTCATCGCAAATTAAAAAGCGGAGCCCGATAAAGCGAGCCCCGCATTGAGTAATGCCAGATTATTTCTTCTTGGCAGGGGACTTCTTAGGTGCCACGGCAGCCTTGAAGGCTGTACCAGCAGTAAATTTTGGAACCGTGGTAGCGGGAATCTTCAACGTAGCGCCAGTTTTCGGATTCTTGCCGGTACGCGCAGCGCGCTGTGCCGACTTGAAAGTACCAAATCCAACGAGAGTGACGGACTCACCTTTGGCAACGGTCTCGACTACTGCACCGACGATGGCAGACAACACCTTGTCAGCAGCAGCCTTGGTAACACCAGCTTCTTTTGCAGCAACTTCGACCAACTCGGATTTATTCATCTAAGTGCCTCCTGTTACTTGTTTATGTTTAAGAAAACTGGCCGTTGAAACGGCAGCAGTCTTAAAGTAGCACACCTTGATAAATAAGTGTTGGCACGGAAATGCATATTTGGCAAGGATACTATGAAAATAGCCAATTTAAACACGTTGACCGCAACACCTTGTCGCAAAAGACAACCCCGGCGCGGGGCCGGGGTTATTGATAACTACCAACTACGTGAAGTTACTTGCTTTCTTCCTTAGGCTTTTCGCCATGAGAAATTTCAACAGCACCCTCATTTTGCTTACCAATGCGCTGGTCAATCTGCGGCAATTGGTGAGCAATACCTTTGTGACAGTCGATACAAGTCTTGCCCTCGTCAAAGGCCACCGGATGCATGCGAGCCGCCCGGTTACCTTGTTCGGTGTAGTCCATGTAATCGTAACGATGGCAGTTGCGACACGCCTGCGAGTCGTTCGCCTTCATGCGGTCCCATTCATGCTGAGCCAGTATCGGGCGCTTCTGGTTGAACTTCTCCGGCGTATCGATGGTACCCAGGATTTTGTGCAAAACTTCGTTGGAGGCCTGAATCTTGCGGATCATCTTCGGACCCCACTCTTTCGGCACGTGACAATCCGGGCAGGTAGCCCGAACGCCGGTACGATTAGTGTAGTGGATGGTGTTCTGGTATTCCTTGAAAACATTTTCCTGCATTTCATGACAGGAGATACAGAACGATTCCTTGTTGGTCGCTTCGAGAGCCCAGTTAAAACCACCCCAAAACACGATACCGGCAACAAAAATCAAGAGGACCGTTACCGTGCCAATGCGCTTCACCCAGGCGGGCATGAATTTATCCAGACTCATTATTCGGCTCCTTTTTTAACTGCCGGCTTGTAGGTATTCTCGACAAGCGGTTTGGCGTCGAACTGCGGCACGTGGCACTGCATGCAGAAATAGCGGCGGGGAGAAATATTGGTCAATTTCTTGTCTTCCCGGTCCAGATAGTGAGACTTGGCCACCTTGGTCGCCCCGGTTTCTTCGGCGCGCTCCTTGGAATGGCAATCCATACACTTATTGAAATTCTGCGTAATGTTGTAGCCCTTGATGCTGTGCGGAATCAGCGGCGGCTGTTTCTGGTAGTTACGGGGAATCGACTCCTTGTCCTTTTCGGGGCGGAACATATCCACCTTGGACATCTGGTCGATTGCAACATCGCCCCGTTCAGACAACACTTTTTCCTGCGCACCGACGCTGCTGACTCCGGAGAGGAGTACTGCAGCCGCCAGGGCCAGAGCAGGGATAAATCTCATGGTTTATTACCTCCGATGGACGGCCGGATCACTGCCGGCCGCTTTTCGTTCATGGTTGAGCGTTTTGTTATTAGACCTTGGTAACCTTGACGGCACACTTCTTGTAGTCCGTTTGCTTGGAAATCGGGCAAGTTGCGTCGAGTGTCAATTTATTGATCAGACGACCAGCATCGAAGAAGGGCACGAAGACCAAACCGCGCGGCGGCTTGTTACGCCCCCGGGTCTCGACGCGCAGTTGAACTTCACCGCGACGTGAGGCCACCTTGACTTCCATACCGCGCTGCAGACCACGCGCCTTGGCATCATCCGGGTGCATGAACAGCACGGCATCCGGAAAAGCCTTGTAAAGCTCAGGTACACGGCGCGTCATCGTCCCGGTATGCCAATGCTCCAGCACGCGACCGGTGGATAACCAGAGATCGAAATCCTTGTCAGGAGACTCTGCTGGCGGCTGGTAGGGCAGCGCAAAGATGACAGCCTTGCCATCCTTGTGGCCATAGAACTTGACGCCCTCACCTTTTTTCACATACGGGTCGTAACCTTCGCGGTAGCGCCACAGTGTTTC
>CAYWNX010000207.1:0-5363 GCA_964459735.1 uncultured Dechloromonas sp.
GCAAAGAAGGTGTATTTGCCATGCAGTTCCATGCCGAGCTGGAAATTCGGGCCTTCCGAACCATCATGCAGGCGGCCCATGTCGCCGGTGGCCACACCTTTGACGGCGCCATTTTCATCAAACAGCACTTCAGCACCGGCAAAGCCGGGGTAGATTTCGACACCCAGCGCTTCGGCCTGTTCGCCCAGCCAGCGGCAGACGTTGGCGAGCGAAATTACGTAGTTGCCCTCGTTGTGGAAGCATTTGGGCAGCAGGGCGTTCGGTACCCTGGTGGCGCCCGTTTCGGAAAAAATGAAGAAACGGTCTTCGGAAACCGGCGCATTGAGCGGAGCGCCGTCTGCCTGCCAGTTGGGTAGTAGTTCGGTCAGGGCGCGCGGGTCCATGACGGCGCCCGAGAGAATGTGGGCGCCGATTTCGGCACCTTTCTCGATCAGGCAAACGGCGAGCTCCGTGCCTTTTTCTGCTGCTAGTTGTTTCAGCCGGATGGCTGAGGCCAGTCCGGCCGGGCCGCCGCCAACGATGACGACGTCGAATTCCATGGCTTCGCGTTCCATGATGTCTCCTGTTTTGTGTATTGTGAGGTGATTTTCAATACGGTACAGTATGGAAAAACAATCGACAACCCCCCAAAAAGAGTGGTGTTATGGAACATATGAAGAAATTAATACACGTTACCCGCATGCCCATTCGCTGGGGTGATATGGATGCCTACGGCCACGTAAACAATACTATTTATTTCCGCTACATGGAGCAGGCGCGGGTGGAGTGGCTCGAAGGCCTGGGCGTTCAGGTGCGCCCGGGAGGTCTTGGCCCGGTCATCATCAATGCCAGTTGTACCTTTCTGGTGCCGATGAATTATCCTGGGATGGTTGAAGTGCGGACATTTGCCGGCCACCTAGGGCGTTCCAGCGTGCAGACTTACGTTGAAATGCGCATCGACGGCGATGACACGCTTTATGCCGAAGGCGCCGCCAAGGTGGTCTGGATGGATACGCAGACCGGCAAATCGGCACCGATTCCTGATCACGTTCGGTCAACGCTCGAAGTGGCATGAAGCTCGGGTAAACTGCGGCTGATGAGCCAAAGAAAAACCTGGGAAAAACTTCTTTCCGCCGAGCGTCCGGGGGCCGGCAAGGCACCGGGAACACCTGAGCGTACCGCCTTCCAGCAGGATTACGACCGCATTGTCTTTACCTCTGCTTTCCGGCGGATGAAGGACAAGACGCAGGTTTTTCCGCTATCGAAGAGCGATTACGTGCGAACTCGCCTGACGCACAGTCTCGAAGCCAGCTGCGTCGGGCGTTCGCTCGGTGCCGTGGTCGGCCGCGAAATCATTGCACGGCATGGTTTGCAGCATGTCGAATCGGGCGATTTCGGCGCCATCGTCGCGGCCGCCTGCCTGGCGCATGATATCGGCAACCCGCCCTTCGGTCATGCCGGCGAGGATGCCATTCGCGAGTGGTTCTGTACATCGGGCCTGCTCGAGCGCCATCCCTTCACGCCAGCCCAGCGGGCCGACTTCGAGCGTTACGAGGGCAATGCCCAGGGCTTTCGCATCGTTACCCGCCTGCAAAACCCGGCTAATCCCGGCTTGCAGCTAACCAGCGCGGTGCTGGCGACGTTCACCAAATATCCACGGCCTTCGCAGCTGGATGTTGAACTGGAAGGCAAGAGCGGCAAGAAATTCGGCTTCTTTCAGCAGGATGCTGAAGCCTTTCAGCAAGTGGCGCGGTCGACCGGTCTGGTCGAGCGAATTCCGGGTACCGCCTGGCGCCGTCATCCGCTGGCCTTTCTGGTCGAGGTGGCAGACGACACCTGCTACCTGATCGTCGATCTCGAAGATGCCGCCAAGCTCGGCTTCGTGCCGTATCGCGATGCCGAATGCCTGCTCGCCGATCTGGCCGGCAACACGGTCAGCGGCCGCCGGTTGGAGCGTCTGCATGATCCGAAGGAGCGGCTTGAATACCTGCGCGCCAAGGCCATTGGTTGCCTGCTGGAAAGTGCCGCTGCGGTCTTTCTGGAAAACGAGGACGCCATCCTCAAGGGGGAGTTTGACGAAGAATTGCTCGACCAGTCGCCAATTGCGCATCCCTTGCAGGCGGTGCAGAAACTGGCCAAGGAAACCATTTACAACGCCCGGCCAGCGCTGGAGATTGAAACGGCGGGTTTTGAGGTTTTAGGTGCCTTGCTCGGCCTGTTCACCAATGCTGTCGAGGCCAGCGCGGGGCATGCCCGCTTTACCACCCGTGAGCGCATGTTGCTCAAACTGCTGCCGGCCCAGTTTCAGGGGCATGGCGGTGAACCGAATCCGGACCCCTATGTCCGATTGCTGCAAGTGGCCGATTTCGTCGCCGGAATGACGGATTCCTACGCGGTGGATATGTATCGCAAGCTGAAGGGCTTCGCTTTGCCGAGCTGATTTTCGGGTTGTCAGACTGCCTTGCGAAAGGTGAGGTTGAGACGACAGGTGCCGAGTAGCGGGTGCTCGCCGGCCTTGAGCGCCAGCACCCCGTGATAGCGCAGGCGGTCGACGCCGCCCCAGACCACGACATCGCCGTGCGTCAAGATAACGCGGCTCACCGGGTCGGTACGCTTCAAGCCGCCGAACTGGAACACTACCGGTAAACCGAGCGAGACGGAGACGATGGGCTGCGTCAGATCGCGCTCGTCCTTGTCCTGATGCAGCGACATCCGGGCGCCCACTTCATAACGATTGATCAGACAGGCATCCGGGGCAAAGTTGGCAAAGCCGGCCTGGGCGGCGGCATCGGCCGCGAGTTGCTGAAACAGCGAGGGCATGGCTGGCCAGGGGAGGGCGCTTTCGGGATCAACTGCCTGATAGCGGTAGCCGGTCTTGTCCGACACCCAGCCCAGGGCGCCACAATTGCTCATGGCCACCGACATGCGAAAACCGCCCGGGGTTTCCATGTGACGAAACGGGGCTTGAGCGGTGATCTGTTGAATCTCCGTCGCCAGAATTTCGGCCTGCGGGGCGGCAAAACCGCGCAGGATCAAGGCGCCTGGCCCCAAGCGCTCACTCCAGTTGGTGGTGCCGCCAGCGCTGGCCAGTAAATCGCCCGTCAAGAAATGGCCTCCTTATTCAGCGCGGCGGCTTGTTCGATGTTTTCCGGGCTCGTCGCGTTGTACTTTCGATTGTTGCGGTCGACCCTGAAAACAAGCGAATTTTGCATCTCAGGGCACCCGGTGTTTTCCGGGATGTCGACCACTTGGGTCACGCCATGATGTTCACGCCGCCATCGACATAGATCGTGTTGCCGGTCAGCCGCCGGGCGTAAGGCGTGGCAAGGAAGGCGCAGGTAAAACCGACATCCATGATATCCACTAATTCACCGAGCGGCGCTCGTTGGGCGGCCTCATTCAGCAGCAGCTCGAAGTCTTTCAGCCCCGATGCCGCGCGGGTCTTGAGGGGGCCCGGAGAAATGGCATGCACCCGGATGCCCTGCGGCCCGAGTTCGTAGGCGAGATAGCGGCAGGCAGATTCCAGTGCGGCCTTGACCGGCCCCATCACGTTGTAGTTGGGTGCCACTTCGTTGGCGCCGTGGTAACTCATCGCAAACATCGAGCCGCCATCGGTCATCAGCGGCGCCGCCAGTTTGGCCATGCGAATAAAGGAGTGGCAGGAGATATCCATCGCCTGGGCAAAGCCAGCGGCCGAGCAGTTGAGCAAACCACCCTGCAAATCCTCCTTGGGGGCGAAGGCGATGGAGTGCACCAGAATATCGAGCTTGCCCCATTTCTTCGTGATTTCCTCGAACACGGCTTCGAGTTCCCCCGGCTGACTGACATCGAGTGGCATGAAGATTGGCGACTCCATGGCCTGGGCCAGTGGTTCGACAAAGCGCTTTGACTTTTCGTTGAGGTAGGTGATGGCGACCTCAGCCTCAAGTTCATGAAACGCCTTGGCGCAACCATAGGCAATCGAACTGTCGTTGGCGATGCCGATAACCAGCGCTTTTTTGCCCTTGAGAATGGGACGGGGGGATTCATCAATCATGATGCGACGCTCCTCAGTGGGTGGTTTTCAGAATGCTTTGGGTATGCCGGGCGATCATCAGTTCTTCATTCGTCGGAATCACCCAGACCGGAACCCGGCTTGCCGTCGTGTCAAGGCGCGGCCCGCCAGCCGCATTGGCAACAGGATCGAGTTCCACCCCGAGCCAGGCAGCGGCCTGACAAACGCGTTCGCGGATCGCTGCCGAATGTTCGCCAATTCCGGCGGTAAAGATCAAGGCATCGAGTCCGCCTAGCGCGGCAACGAGCGAACCCAATTCCCGGGCAACGCGGTAGACGAAAAGATCGACGGCAAATTTCGCTTTCGGGTCGGTCGAGTCCAGCAGCGTACGCATGTCGCTGGAGAGGCCCGAGACGCCGAGCAGCCCGGACTGCTGATAGAGCAGTTTCTCGATGGCGCGGGTATCCATCTTCAGTTCATCGATCAGGTAAAGGATGACGCCCGGGTCCAGATTGCCGCAACGGGTGCCCATCGGCAGGCCGTCGACGGCGGTGAACCCCATCGTGCTGGCCATGCTTCTGCCCGCATGCATGGCACACATGCTGGCGCCGTTACCAAGGTGCAGCACGACAACGCGCCCCTGAGCAGCCCTGGCATCCTGCTGCGGCAGAACGGAAGCGATGTATTCGTAGGAAAGGCCATGGAAGCCGAAGCGCCGCACGCCCCGGTCGGTAATCTCGGCGGGCAGTGCAAAGGCCTGGGCAAGCGCCGGTTGAGCCCGATGGAAGGCGGTGTCGAAGCAGGCCACCTGAAGCAGTTCCGGACGGTTGGCCAGCAACAGGCGGATCGGCTTCAGGTTATGCGGCTGGTGCAAGGGCGCCAGTGGGATCAGTTGCTCCAGATGGTCGACGATTTCGGCCGTCAGGCACACCGGTGCGGCATAGTCGAGGCCGCCATGCACCACGCGGTGACCAACGGCGACCAACCGGTGTTCCCCGAGCTGCGCCTGCAGGAAGTCGGCCAGATAGGTGATACCGCCATCGTGACCGAGCGACTGATCTTCGCCCCACTGTTTTTCGCCAATAATGGCGTTGACCGCATCCTTTGCCTTGAACCGGGGTGCAGTGTACAAGCCTTCCAGTTGTCCGCCGAGGAACAGGTCCAGCGACTCGCCACGTTCCAGAAAGAGCGAGAACTTGATGCTGGATGAACCGGCATTAAGAACCAGAATGGCATTGCTCATCAGGTCACTGCCTTGCTGGCATTTTCCCGCCGGAACTGAGCCACCAGCGCCGCCACCGCACAGGATGCAAGACGCGTCATCACCGAGTCGGCGCGGCTGGTCAGGATGATTGGCACCCGGGCCCCCAGCACGATGCCGGCGGCGTCG
>CAYWNX010000208.1:0-5361 GCA_964459735.1 uncultured Dechloromonas sp.
TGTTGCTGACCGCCGATATCGAGGCGCCGGATGAGGCGGCTTTGCTCGCCCGTTATCCGGGCGATCTCAAGGCCGATGTTTTGCTGGTGCCGCACCATGGCTCAAAAACCTCGTCGACCGCAGCATTCCTGAGTGCGGTTGGGGCACCGAGCGCCATCATTCCGGTCGGCTACCGGAGCCGTTTTGGCCACCCGAAAGCGGAGGTGGTGGCGCGCTACGAGGCTCTGGCGACATCGTTGTGGCGGACCGACCGTGACGGTGCCGTCGAGGTCAGGTTGACAAATCCGGGTGTCGAGGTGAATGCCTGGCGACAAGAGCATCGCCGCTACTGGCATGGCCGGTGATACATTTCTGATTGAGGAGGCAATATGAAATTTACCCAGCAAAATGTCCAATGCATCAGTCCGTCCGGTCTGCATCGAATGGCTTATACCGAATGGGGCGATCGCCAGAATCCGCGAGTGCTGCTTTGCGTTCATGGGCTGACCCGCAATGGGCGCGACTTTGATGCGCTGGCCGAAGCGATGTCGGCGCATTACCGGGTGATCTGCCCGGATGTTGTCGGGCGTGGCCAGAGTGGCCGCCTGCGTGACCCGGCCGCCTACGGCATTCCGCAATATGTTGGCGACATGGTGACGCTGATTGCCCGGCTCGGAGTCGAGCGGGTCGATTGGATCGGCACCTCGATGGGTGGCTTGATCGGTATGGCCCTGGCTGCCCAGGAAGGGACGCCCATCGGCAAGATGTTGCTCAACGATGTCGGCCCGCTGATAACTGTCGATTCGCTGAAACGGATTGCCACTTACGTCGGCGCCGACCCAACCTGGCCGACTTTCGATGAGGCTTTGGCTTTCGTCAAGCTGGTCAGCGCTCCGTTTGGTCCCCTCAGTGAGGCGCAGTGGTGGCATCTGACCGAGACCAGTGTCGCCCAGCGAGCCGATGGCCGCTGGGGTTTTCTCTACGACCCGCAGATTGCCACGCCTTTCAAGGCAAGCTTCGCCGATCAGGACATCAATCTCTGGCCGCTCTACGGGCAAATCAAATGTCCGATGCTGGTCGTGCGTGGCGCCGAATCCGACTTGCTGACCCGCGAAACCTGGCAGCAAATGGGCGACTACGGTCAACGCACCAAACTGGCCGAAATCCGAGGCGTCGGACATGCGCCGATGTTCCTGGATGACGAGCAGATTTCGATTGCCCGTGATTTCCTGCTGCACTCATGAAACATATTCTGATCAACGGGCTGCGCCTCGAATACCGTGATTTTCCGGCGGCTGTTGAAGGGCGGCCGAGTTTGCTGCTGCTCCATGAAGGCCTCGGTTGTGTTGCCATGTGGCGGGATTTTTCGGCCAAATTGGTGGCAGCGACCGGTTGTCGGGTCATCGTCTGGTCGCGTCCCGGCTATGGTGGTTCGCAGCCGTATCCGGAAGCCCGTGAAATCGGCTACATGCATCGGGAGGCAGAAGAATCACTGCCGGCCTTGCTTGCCGCGCTGAACGTCGAACGGCCAGTGCTGATCGGCCATAGTGACGGCGGCAGCATTGCGCTGATTTTTGCCGGCGCTTTCCCTGAAGTGCCACTCGGCATCGCGGTGCTGGCGCCGCATGAATTTGTCGAGGGCATCACGCTGCTCGGTATTCGCAGCGCCCGTTCGGTTTGGGAAAGCACCGACTGGCCGAAAAAGCTTGGCCGCTACCACCTCGATGCGCCGCGGGTTTTCCGGGAATGGAACGACACCTGGCTGTCACCGCCATTTCGCGACTGGAACATCGAGCAATATCTGCCGAAAATTCGCTGCCCGGTATTGGCGATTCAAGGGGAAGGCGATGAGTACGCGACGATGCGGCAGATTGAAGTAATCGCCGAGCAGGTGCCGGGCACGCAACTGCTCAAGCTGCCCAACTGCGGCCACACGCCGCAGCGCGATCAGGAGGCGGCGGTTCTGGCGGCGCTGGCGGAATTCGTCAATCGAGCCAGCGGGTCCTGACGGAAGTAGCGTTTGAGTAGCCCGTAGAGTGCCGGATATTCACGATCGACGACCTCCGGCAACTCGAAGAAGCACTCGGATAGCACGGCAAAGAATTCGGCCGGGTCATCGCTGGCATATGGGTCGATGATGGTTTCTTCGCCGCTGTCGACGCGTTGGCAGAAATCATCGTAGGCGGCAAAAAAAATCCCGGCCCATTCCACCTCGCTGATTCCGGAATGCAGCGCCGGAATGCCGTCAGCCTCGCAGTTCAGCATATCCAGCTTGTGCGCAAATTCATGAATGACTACGTTGTAGCCATCGCCAGCCATCTGCACGTCGCGCCAGGAAATGATCAGCGGGCCGCCCTGCCAGGCTTCGCCGGAAAGCACGTCAGTAAATTCATGGACAACCCCGCTTTCATCCTCGATGTGCCGCGGCACCACAAACTCGTTGGGATAAACCACAATCCCTACCCATTCGCGATAGGCCGCCAGGCCAAGCTTGAGGATGGGCAGGCAGCCCTGGGCGGCGATCGAAACGCAGATTTCGTCAGTCAGTTGCAGCCCGCCACCGGTGCTGAATTCCTTTTCGGCGAGGAATTGCTCGACCAGCGATTTCAGGCTTTTTTTCTCGTCGACCGCAAGGTGTTTGATAAACGGCAGCGCCGCCAGCGTTTTTGCCCACAATTCGTCCGAAATTTTTGTTGACCGCGGGCGGCTGAACCAGTCGAACAGTCCCATTATTTTTTCATCGTCAGCCAGATGCCGCTGAAGATCAGGCCGATGCCGAGGTAGTGATACCAGAGCGGTATTTCGCCGAGAAAAATGGCCGAGAGCAGCGTGCCAAATACCGGCATCAGGTGAATGAACAGGCTGGCCTTGCTGGCGCCTACTTCGGCTACGCCGCGGTTGTAGAAGATGTAGCCGAGAAAGCTCGGGAAAATGCCGACGTAGGCCAGCGAAGCCAGGGAGCCGAAATAAACGTTGATCTGGCGGCCTTGCGCCATTTCCCAGAGGTAAGCCGGAAGCAGGGCAGCGAGGCCGACCGCGGTCATCGCAGCGAGCATCAGCATCGGGTGCACGCCACTCGGTCGCCAGGCCAGGCCGACGGTATAGACCGCCCAGACGAGCACGGCGAGCAGCATCCAGGCATCGCCGAGATTGAGGTTGAGATGGGCGAGCACGTTGAGGTCGCCGCGGGCGACGATGGTCATCGCACCGCACAGCGAAATGATCACGCCGATCCCTTCAAGCCGCCGCAAATGCTTGCCGAGAAAGGCCCAGGAAATGGCGATGGTGGCGACCGGAATGAAGGAGTTGAGCAGCACCGCATTGGTCGCCGAGGTGTATTGCAGCGCGATGTAGGCAAAGGTGTTGTATCCGCCGACACCGATCAGGCCGAGGATCAATACCGGTTTCCAGCCCGTTTTCAGCAGTGGCCACTGTGTTTTGAAATGCGGCAGCGCGAGTGGCAGAACGAGCGCGAAGGCGATGGCCCAGCGCCAGAAAGCCAGTGCCATCGGCGGTACATCGGCGCGAATGCCGCGGCCCAGGACCATGTTGCCGGACCAGAAGAGGGCGGTCAGGGTGAGCAATAAATAAGGGTTGGTAAAAAAGTGTTTGGTGTTGGCATTCATGTCGTGAATTATGCCTCAGCCGTGAAGCCCGGCTCAGCCGGTATAATGCTGCCCATGGTTTCCGTCTCTCATTCCGTTGCCGCGCAAAGCGATTTCGACCAGTTTCTGACTGTCCTCTCGGAGGGCTTGAACGAGGTTGAAAAGTCCAACCTGAAAAAAGCCGTCGAGTATGCCTGGGAGGCCTATGGCACCAAGGCTTTAGGTAGCGGCGAACGCATCTGGGCGCACGCGCTGGGCATGTCCGTCATCATTGCCGGCCTGAAAATGGATGCTGAGTCGCGTATCGCGGCGGTCCTTTTTGCCATTCCGGCGCAGGATGAACATGGTGTCGCCCGCATCGAAGAGCGCTTCGGCAAGCCGGCGGCGCATCTGGTCAGCGGTATTTCCCGGCTGAACAAGCTGCGGCCGATTACCGAGGGTTTTGTTGCAGCCAATATCGAGGCTGGCGAAGTCAACCCGACGGAGGTCAAGGCGCAGGTAGAAGTGCTGCGCAAAATGCTGCTGGCGATGGTTGAGGATATCCGTGTCGTCATGCTGCGCTTGGCCAGCCGGACGCAGACGCTGCGCTTTTATGCCGCCAATCCGGGTGACCTGCGGGTGCAAGTGGCGCGCGAAACCCTTGAACTTTACTCGCCGCTGGCCAACCGGCTGGGTGTCTGGGAACTGAAGTGGGAACTGGAAGATTTGTCTTTCCGCTTCCTGCACCCGGATATTTATAAAAAAATTGCCGGAATGCTCGACGAGAAGCGCTGCGAGCGTGAGAACTTCATCATTGATGCCGTCGCGAAGGTGCGGGCAGAACTGGCTGGTGCGGGCGTCGATAAAGCCGAGGTTTATGGTCGACCGAAGCATATCTACAGCATCTGGAACAAGATGCGGAAGAAGAGCGTCGAGTTTTCCGAGGTGTACGACATCCGCGCCCTGCGCATCATTGTTGATGATCTGAAGGATTGCTACACCGCGCTGGGTATCGTTCATAACCTGTGGTCACCGATTTCCAAGGAGTTCGACGATTACATTTCGAACCCCAAGGGCAATAACTACCGTTCGCTGCACACTGCCGTGCGTTGCCCGGACGGACGCAGTCTGGAAATCCAGATCCGCACTACGGAAATGCACAAACACGCCGAACTGGGCGTGGCCGCGCATTGGCGCTACAAGGAAGGCACCAAGCGGAGCAGCGAAGATGATTACGACGAAAAGATCGCCTGGTTGCGGCAACTGCTGACCTGGAAGGACGAAGTTGTCGACAGCTCCGACTGGATCAGCCATTACAAACAGGCGGCGCTCAACGAAACACTTTATGTCATCACGCCGCAAGGCAAAGTGGTCGACCTGCCGCAAGGCTCTACGCCGATCGACTTCGCTTATCGGGTGCATACCGATCTCGGTCACCGTTGCCGCGGCGCCAAGGTCGATGGTCATTTGGTGCCGCTCAATACGGCACTCGAAACCGGGCAGCAAGTCGAAATCGTCACTGCCAAAATCGGCGGTCCGTCGCGCGACTGGTTGAATCCGGCGCAGGGCTACATCCACACCAAGAGTGCGCGGATCAAGGTGCGCTCATGGTTCTCCAATCTGGCGCTGGAGGAAACGCTGTCCGAAGGGCGCACCCTGATCGCCAAGGAGTTGCAGCGGGCGGGTCAGACGAGTGCCAATCTCGAAGAGTTGGCGCACAAACTGGGCTTCTCGCGGGCCGATGATCTCTACATTGCGGCGGCGCGGGGCGAGCTTAACCAGCGGCAGTTCCAGGCGG
>CAYWNX010000209.1:0-5356 GCA_964459735.1 uncultured Dechloromonas sp.
TCAATAATTTGCAGTTCTTCGCCTTCACCATCTCCAACTCGCCATAGCTGCCGACGAGCGAGTCCTTCATGATTTCTAGGATGCGCTGCTTTTCCCAGCCACCACCGAGGCCATCGACGGTGTCCGACAGACCATCCTCGTGGAAGGCGCCCGTCGCATAAATGGTCGCCGCCATCGAGAGCAGCACGGCGACCGCTGGCGGCCAGAGCTGCGCGGCGCCGAGATAGACCAGCGCGCCGATGCCACCGATCAGCAGGCCAACTGCAGGGAAATAGCGCGCCGAGCGGTTCAGCGCTTCGCTCGAATGGCCGACCCAGGCCGGCACCGGCAGGCGCGTGAAGAACCTGAGCGCACCGAAAAAGTATTCCAGCTCACGCCGCAGCATCAATTCTTTTCAGCCACGCCAGCCGAGGCGAAACTGGCCATTTCATTGAGGAAACTGGCGGCCGCCACGATCAGCGGGTAGGCCAGCGCGGCGCCGGTGCCTTCGCCCAGGCGCAAGCCGAGATCGAGCAGCGGGTCAGCATCCAGCGCCTGAAGCTGGGCGACGTGGCCTGGTTCGGCCGAGCGGTGGCAGAAGACGCAATAGTCAAGCAGCGACGGCACCAGTTTTGCTGCGGTCAACGCCGCCGAACCGACAATAAAGCCGTCAATCAGCAACAGCATTTTGGCTTCCGCGCCGGCCAGCATGGCGCCGACCATCATGGCAATTTCGAAACCGCCGAATTCGGCCAGCACTTGTACCGGCTGATCGCTGCCGCCGGCGGCGCGATAGCGGGTCAGCGCCGTTTCAAGCAGCGCCTGCTTGCGGGCCAGCCCGGCATCGTCCAGCCCGGTGCCGCGACCGACGCAGTCAGCCAGCGAGGCCCCTGTCAGGCAATGGGTAAGCAGCGAAGCGGAGGCCGTGTTGCCGATGCCCATTTCGCCGAAGCCGACAACATTGCAGCCATTGGCTGCCAGATTCCGGACGATTTCCGCCCCCCGCGCCGCCGCCTTGGCGCATTGCTCGACCGTCATCGCCGGCTGTTCGATGTAGTTGGCCGTTCCCGCCGCCACCTTGGCATTGATCAAGCCGGGACGCGGACCGAAATCATGCGCCACGCCGGCATCAATTACTGACAGGAACATCTCGTTCTGGCGGGCGAAAACATTGATCGCGGCGCCCCCAGCCAGGAAATTCTCAACCATCTGCCAGGTCACATCCTGCGGATAGGCCGAGACGCCGGCCTTGGCCGCACCATGATCGCCGGCGAAAACCAGCATTTGCGGCTGGTTGAATTGCGGGTCGAGGCGCTGCTGGATGAGGCCGATCTTTTTGGCCAATTTTTCGAGTTGACCGAGGGCGCCGAGCGGCTTGGTCTTCTGGTCGATTTTCTGTTGCAGCGCAGCGGCCAAGCCCTGATCCGGGGCGACGATATTGAAATTTGAATGCATCCGATTCTTTCTGTTCAAAAAAGCAAAAAGGGCCTCGCCGCAGCGTTCGCAAAAACGCCGCCGCGAAACCCTGTCCACAGGCTTCCAGCCCCAACCATCCGATACGTCTTCTGGCTTTCGGATCAGCCGGATCGTCGCCCCTTCCCGGTTTTACCCAGTGGCTGGGGCCAATCAAGCCCCGCGCGACATCCGTCCCCGATTACAGCGGCGGGCCCACCACGGATTTGCACCGTGTTCCGTTTCATCGAATCGGGCTGGATTATCCGGCTTGCCGGCAGGGGGCGCAATCACCTAAAGTTCGGCCCATGAAAGAACTCATCCTCGGTGGCGCCCGTTCGGGCAAGAGCCTGCTGGCCGAAAGGCGTGCCGCAGAATCCGGCCGGCACGTCATCTACCTGGCAACCGCCGAAGCGCGTGATGGCGAAATGAACCGCCGAATCAGCCATCACCGCCAGCGCCGCCCGGCTGAATGGGCTTGTGTCGAGGAAACCCTGCACCTCGCGGCAAAACTGCGTGAACTGGCGACGCCGGACACCTGCATCCTGGTCGATTGCCTGACCCTCTGGCTCTCCAACCTGTTGTTTGCCGGCCGGGCGGCCGCCCAGGCCGAGGCTGGCGACGCGATCGATTGCCCGCTTTTTGACCAGGAAACCGGTGCCTTAATCGACCTCATACCGCTACTCCCCGGCCAGATCATTCTGGTCTCCAACGAAGTCGGCTGGGGCATCGTCCCCATGCACCCGGTATCGCGCCTGTTCGCCGATGAACAGGGCCGGCTGAACCAGCGCGTTGCCGCCGCCTGCGAGCGGGTGACATTGGTCGCTGCGGGGCTGCCCTTGCAGCTCAAGTAAGGCTATCCTGCACCCGATAAACAAAGAAAAACGGGGGAGACAGCATGCACCGCTTACTCGATATTCTCGCTTCGGGTATCCACGACACCAAAAACCAGTTGTTTTCCGCCGAATCGCTGATTGCCGCCAGCGAGGCGAAGCATCAGATTGATCTCTCGGAAGTCCGTTACGCCATCGAGTCGGCGGCTAACCGCTTGTCACGCACCCTGGCCGCCTATCAACTGATGCGCCATGGGGCGCAGCTGGCCGTTGTGCCGAGTATCGTGGCTGACCTCTGCGCCGAAGTTGCGCTCGCCCAGCAGCGTCACCTGGCCAATGCCGGCATCACCCTGAACATCGACTGCCAGACGCTCGACGACTGGCCGCTGGACCGCGATCTGGTCACCGACATGCTCAACAATGCCGTGCAGAATGCCGGCCGGGTGGCCCGGCGCGAGATTCGCCTGAGCGCCTTCGAACAGGGCGACGAACTGGTGCTACGCGTTGAAGACGACGGCCCGGGTTTCAGCACCATGCCGCCAGCCAGTGGCACCGGGCTGATCGTGGCCGAAAAACTGGCCGCCTTGCACCGCCGCCAGAACCGCCACGGCAGCCTGCACCTCAGTAACGGCGGCACACTCGGCGGCGCCTGTTTCGAATTGCGCCTGCCCTGATGACCGATTACAGCAAAAAGCGTTTTCTCGTCATCGACGACCAGCCGCAGGCGCGCGATGCCCTGCGTACCGTGGCCCAGACGCTGGGCGCTTTCGCCGTCGAATTCGCCTCCAATTACCAGGACGCCATTTACCGAATCCGCAATAACTCGCCGGATATCATCCTGTGCGATTACATGCTGGGCGAAGGCCGTTCCGGCCAGCAATTGCTCGAAGAACTGCGTCGCTTCAAGCTACTGCAGGACGAAACCATTTTCATGATGGTCACCGGCGAGCAGTCCTACGAACAGGTCGTATCGGCCGTCGAGCTGGTTCCCGACGACTACATCATCAAGCCTTTTTCGCCGGATAAGCTTTTATTGCGGCTGGATCGCATCGTCGCCAAGAAAAATTTCTTTGCCGACTATTACCAGGAGAAGCGCCAGGAGGAATACGCCCGAGCCATCGCCCTGCTTGAGAAAAAGCGCAACAGTGAAGCCGGCCGGCCCTATCGTTTTGAAATCCTCCGCCAGCAAGCCGAAGTGTTGCTCGCCAGCGGCGACTCGACAGCAGCCGAAACCGCCTACCGTGGCATTCTGGAAAGCCACGATTTCCCCTGGGCCCGTGCCGGCGTCGCCCGCGCCCTGCACAAACAAAACCGCCTGACCGAAGCCCGTCAGGAAATAGACCGGGCGATCACCAGCACGCCGCATTTTTTCGATGCCACCGACCTCAAGGCCACCATCTGCATGGCTCAGGGCGAGCACACGGAGGCCCAGAAAATCCTCGACGAAGTAGCCAAAAAAACCCCGCGCAATTTTTTGCGCAAGCGCCTGCTGGCCGAGGCGGCAACGCTCAATGGCGACAGTGAAGTTGCCCGTGACGCGATGGCCGAAGTGATCGCCGGCGACACCATGCCGGGTGCGGTTTCCACCGAAGATCGACTGACCCTGGTCCGCAGCCACGTCAATGCCGGCGACAAGATATCGGGCGAACGAGTCCTCGTCGGCATGCGTGAAGCTGAGGTCCAGAACCTGAATCTGGCCGAACAGGCGAGTTTTGCCGCACTGCTGGCAATCTGCTCGCCGGAAAAAGGCAAACCGCGCTTTGCCGGCCTGCGTCCCGCCCTGCTTGCTTCCGAGCTGGGTGCGACTGCCCGCCTTGACGTCATGCGCGCCGCCCTGTCAATCACCGACAACGAACTGGCCGACCTTCACGCCGAGCAACTGATGGCCGGACCGGAAGCCAAAAAGACCTTCAGCAGCATCCGCAAGCAGTACGCTTTGCATGGCCGCGAAAAAGACATTCGTGAAATCCAGAAACAGGTGGCGCTCAAACGCATTCGCCATGAAGAAGTAGCGCCTGCGGCAGATACGGTCTAAGTTTTTCCCAATCCAGCGCCGCTTCGACCGAATCGGCCAGCCGATCCAGATCCGCCTCACGGCGGGCAGCGAAATCGACTTGTTGGGCTTCCTGCAACCCGGCCCAGGCGAGTAGCGCGGTCAACGCCTCCGGATGGTCGAAGACGCCGTGGCAGTAGGTGGCAAAAATCTGATCGTCAGCCGAGATGGCCCCGTCGCTGGCGCCGTCGGCCAGTTGTACGGCAGGCCGTTCCAGCCCGTCGCCGCTGGTTATGCCGAGGTGAATTTCGTAGCCGTTCATCGCCGGCTGGCCAGGCAGGGCCAGATGGCCACTTACGTTGCGCAGTTGCTTTTCGCTTTCCAGCGTCGTCAGGCACTCCAGCAAACCCAAACCGGGCGTAGTGCCGGCTTGCCCTTCCAGCCCGAGCGGATCGTGGATGGCGAGGCCGAGCATCTGGTAGCCGCCGCACAAACCGACCACCTTGCCGCCATAACGCAGATGTTTCTGGATTGCCTGATCCCAGCCCTGACGGCGCAGCCAGTCGAGGTCGGCGCGCACGGCTTTTGAACCGGGCAGCACGATCAGGTCGGCTGCGGGCGGCGCTTCACCCGGCCCGATCCAGCGGAAATCGACTTCCGGATGCAGGCGCAGCGGATCGAGATCGTTGTGATTGGAAACGCGCGGATAGGCTGGCGCGACGACTTTCAATTTTGGCGCTTTTTTGCCGTCGACCGCAGCCGTCGCGATGGCGTCTTCGGCATCGAGCATCAGGCCGTGCAGATAGGGCAGCACACCGAGCACCGGCTTGCCGGTGCGCTCTTCCAGCCAGGTCAGGCCGGATTCGAGCAGGCTGATGTCGCCGCGGAAGCGGTTGATGACAAAGCCTTTGACCCGGTTTTGTTCGGAGGCCGACAACAATGCCAGCGTGCCGACCAGATGGGCGAACACCCCGCCGCGGTCAATATCGGCCACGATAATCACCGGGCAGGCGACCGCCTCGGCAAAGCCCATGTTGGCAATATCGCGGTCGCGCAAGTTGATCTCGGCCGGGGAACCGGCGCCCTCGACAACAACGCA
>CAYWNX010000210.1:0-5330 GCA_964459735.1 uncultured Dechloromonas sp.
GCGCGGGACCCGGGTCGGCCGTGTCGTCGTCCAGGTTGAAATTCACGTCCGAGGGCGGCGTGATGCCAAAGAGCGTGAACAAATCGACTAGCTCCGTCGTGCCATCGCCGTCGATGACATGACCCTTGATCGCGCCGAGCCTCAGATATTCCAGGGTCAGCGCGTGCTCCTGCTTCATCTGAGCGAGCGCATCGTTCACCACGGACGCCACACCCTCGGCCTGATTCTCCGATCCGAAGGCGCGGACGTTGCGAAGCGACTCGGCCAGGATCGTGTCCTCGTAGGGGAAGTGCGGCACGGGAACGGAGCGAACCTTGCGCTTGGCGTGCTTCCGCTGCGTTCCGGCCTCGCCGCGCGCCTTCGAGGGAATCAGGCTCAGTTGCCCGTTGTTTTCCTCGTAGATCGCCGTCGTTGTGTTGATGCCGCGCGAGGAAAAAAGGCCCATGTCCGCAATGCGCGTCGGCACATACGGAAGCTTGTTGATCGCCGTGGTCAACGACACGAGCGAAAACGCATCGCCTGTCAGAAAATCAGGAACCATTTGCTGTCACTCCTTTGACACTCGATCCTGTCAGGGCCGTGGCTTCCTTAATGCCGCGCGCCGGGTAAACTCCATTGATCGACTAAGCAACCGTTTCGGTCAGCGTCGGCTCCGCGAGGCTGAAGATCGGCGGGTTCAGCGCTTCCAGCGCCGAGACCACGTTCGCGAGACCATTCGTCGGCACCGTCAACTCGGCCTTGTCGATCATCGCCGGCCCGCGGACGAGGAACATCGCTTTGCCGTCCGCCCCGACCGGACTCACGTCTTCGAGGCAGACCATCGTCGCATCGCCGCCCACGGCACTTCCATCGGTCGTGCTGGTGACGGTGGTGGTGGTGACGCTGGTAAGGGCTGAAGCGTCCACCTCAACGAGCGGCTGCGGAAGTCCCGCATAGCCGGTGCCGCTGAAGGTGAGGACGAACCCAAGATCGGTGTCGGTTGCGGCGATGGCCGTCGCAACGATCTTGCTCGATCCGAGCAGGGCATCGAGCGCGGCGTTGATCGCGGCCAGATAGGTCGCGTCGGTTCCGCTCCAGGAAATCGCATCGGTCCAGATGACGTAGCCGCCGATGAATTGCCCGTTGACGTAGCGGTGCCCGACCCGCACGCCGATCTTGAGCGTTCCGGCAGTTGCGGCCGCCCCGAATTCAACCTTCTGCACCGCGTTCACGGCCGCCGCGGCACAAGCAACTGCCTTGCCGGCGGAATTCAGCTTCGCGACCTTGCCGATGGTCATGACCTGACCGTCGAGCACGGTCAACCGCTTGCGGTTGTACCGATGATCCAATTCGTAGCGGAGCACGTCTTGTACCCGCTTGCCTTCAGTTGCCGTTGCCATGTGCTTACTCCGTTTGGTCTTTGCGCTCAATCACGCTGCCGAGCTACCGCAATTCATAGGGTCCGCGAGCGAAAAAGGGAAATCACTTCCCCGACTGGACCTTGGCGCGGCGGTCCGCCTCGCGGGTCATCACGTTGTCCGTCGCGCTGTCGTTCCCGCCGCCCTTGCGTCCGTCGCTCAGGGTATAGGACTGGGGGCCGGTCTTTTCGTTCGGGTCCGGCGCGGCGTCATTCTGGCTGAGCAAGGCGATCGTCGAATCGAAGCCGTCGTCCACGTCCTGACTCAGACAAAGTGTCAGAGACTCGGCGTCGGCGTATTGCTTTTTGAGGGCATCCGCCTGGGCCGGCTTGATCTTTCGGGACGTGACCAGCGAATCGATCACCGTCGTCCGGCTCGCGACCAGAGACTTTACCACCAGGGGCGAGACCTTCGCCTTGCCGGCGTCTGATCCGTTGCTCTGGCTGGCGGCAAATTCGCGCGTCGTGGTTTCATTTTTGATCGCGGGCTGAGACGGGTTCGCCGGCGGCGTCGAGGATTGGGACGTCGACGCCGGGTTCGCATTCTGCGAAGCTGACGCGGGCGATTCGAGCTTCGCATTGATTGCCGCCTGCACGGCGGCCGCGTCGGCCAACTGGGACGCATCGATCCCCAGGGCGGTCGCGACTTTCTTCAACCATTCAAGGTCCATGGGCTTCACTCCGTTGTTAGGACCGCCGTTGCTCATCGTGACGCCCCGACTGGCGGCGAGCGGGACGAAATCTGCGAGACCCGGAACGGCCGGATCGGTGCAAAGTGCGATATGCAGAATCGGGCGAACGTGCTTCGTGCCATGTCCGTCCGTGAATTCCGGCGGGCTGTAAAGGCTCACGTCGGAGACCTGAGTCGCGCGAATGGCATCATTCCCGACCAGGGTACATGAAAACATGAGGGCATCGCCGTCGATCCACATTTCATCGACGCGGCCGGCCGCCTTTCGGGGGTCTCCGCTGAAATCGTGCGTGAACGTGACCGGAACATTGACGCCGGCTTTCTTCAGGGCCTGATGCGCAAGAGCCCAATGAACCAAATTCGATTGCGTCACGGTGAATTCGAGCCCGTCCGACGCCTTGATATAGTGCCCCGTCCGGATGACCTGTTTCGCGAAACGCTTCGTCGGGATCGCCGCGCCGTCCTGATTTTGCATGATGACGGCGCCGACAGGCGTGAATCGCTCCGCGAGAACGAGCCGTCGCAAAATGAGCGGGACCTTCGATGACCATTCGATCAGGGCCATGCCCCTATTTATTCGGAGAAATCGGAATTCGATCAAGCGGCGAGCAAGTCGCCGGGGTTGAATCGGAATCCTTCGTCGGCTCCCGGCCGGAACGTCTGGCCGTCGAACTCGATCGAATCCGGCGGGTAAACCAAGGCTCGCGGCTCATAGAGTGCGATCTTTTGACAGCGGCAATTCCATCCGTTCGGGGGCGTGTTCTCCCTCCAGAATGAATGATCCTTGGGGAGCGTCACGCCGTCGAGGGCCGCGTGTTCCGGTCGAACGCGATTGTCTCCGACCGTCGCGTAGGTGAAGCCCCATAGGATTTCGTCAATCTCCGGCTGATCGAATACGGCCTCTTGACCCGCCGAATAGGCCAGTTGCGTCTGCGTGCGAAAAATCGCCTCCAATTCATGCGGCTTTTGTTGTGTCAATCCCAAGGCATCAAACGATTTTTTCAGCGTCTTGATTCCTTCTCGAACGTGCTGGCCCTTTTCGGTGATGACGCGGATCGTGTCCATCAGCTTCCGCTGAACCGCGAGCTTTTCGCCGGCCATGATCCGGACAAGATGGGCATCCGCCTTGCGCTCGAGTACGTCCAACTCCCGGTCGGATATCGTCTGTCGTTTAATCAGGAATCGGATTGCTTGGTCGAGGGCCGGCGTCCTGGCGAGGGTGACGGCCTTCGCCTCGATCGGGCCGACATTCTCGATCGCCTCTTTCGTCGCCCGCTGGCGCCCGCGCAAAAACGCCCATAGCATCGCCTTTGTCGAGACCTCGGCCAGTTCATCGTAAGCCTCATCGATCGCGCGTCCAAAAGTCCGTTGATTCCGATAGGCGTTGACGACGGATGCCTGCAAGCGCCGCATGATCCTGAGACCGGCGACACGGCCGATCCTGATCGCGTAATCGGTGTCGGCGTCTTTCCGGTACGCCTGGGCACGCATGGAGTCATAGACGCGGCCGGCCGCGAGAATCAGAGGGCGCGTAGTGCCGTGCAACAGACACATTCAACACCATACCACGGTATTCGCGCGAATCCAGAAATGGGCCTTGCAGGTGTGCAGGTCGCGAATCGATGGATTGAGCGTCACGAGGCCGCCGGGCGTGATCGTGATTTCCCAGGATGGATGATGATCGGGATGGGCGTCCCTCAGTCGCAGACCGATCAAATCCTCGCAACCGCATGGGCAGATCATCATCAATCGCGAATACTTCCCATCTGCGTTTTGGAAGATGCGCAGGGTCCTCTCATCCAAAGCCCCGCTGGAACTGGTCGGGAGCATGATCTGCGTGCGATCGTATTTCCAGGGACGCGGCATGAGCGACCTCAATTCCTGTTCGGATCCGTTCCGGTTTCAACCAGCGACCGCACAAGCTGAGCCATTTCGGATCGCACGTCGCCGGCCTGGCTGTCCTTGGGATCCGCTCCGATGGGCTGAACGACTTCCTCTGACTTCGGGATATCAAGCGCATCCGTCAGCGAGTCAAGATCGATCGTCGTTGCCATGGTGTCCGCAACGATCGGATTCGCGAGCAGCGCCTTGTACACGTCCTGAAAGAAAACGATTCGCGTATCGACCAGGGGAGAGGCTTCGAGATAGACCGATCCACGGGCGTCGTCTCCGAAATTGACGGCAAGGATTTGATCCACGACGTGCCAATTCACCATCCGGGTAATGTGCTTGTGCTCCAACTCGCGCAGCGCGAGAGCCGTTGTCGTGTGAACCGTCGCCTCGGCCTTCGTGCCATATTCTCCCTCAATGACGGATCGTTCCGGAAGCAAGAGCGCCCGCACGAACAGCTTGTCGAGGTAGGACATGCGCTCCACAAAGCTCCCCTGCTTCGGAGTGTGATCGATCAATTCGAGCTTCCATCCAAAATTGTTCGGGGCCTGATCGTTTAACTCGACGACACGGGACTGCATCTGTGGAATGGCGATGGCGCCGGCGGCCTCGATCGCCGCGATGATCTCGGCCGCGATCGTGTTATTGTCCTTGATCTCGCCGCCGATCTCGGACTGACCCCACGGGTAATAGACCGCCCAGGTGGAGCCGGCGACCTTTGAGTCATATCGCTCCGCGCCGGCGTCGGCCTTGCACCATTGAGTGAACTGGCGGCGGCAGTATTCCAGCAACGGCTCCCCATACCATTGCGTGCCCTCGTAGCGCCATGGAATCAGCAGCGACTCGCCGATGCCCAATTGGGTATCCGTCACGCGGCTGCCGTGTGGCGGCTGGACGAATCCGGCGAATGCCCCGGTGTTCGGATCGACCGCGATATCAGTCAGATCGGGCAACAGGTCTTTCAGCTTGCGGAGCATGATCGACGGCCGCCCCTCGAATGATCGGACGGTGAACACCTTCTCGAAGGCGCTCCACCCATAATCGATGCCGGTCTCCATGGCGCGCTGCACGAACTGATCGCGGATCGGCATCATCTGTTCGCGGATGAATCGAATACGGAAATCATCGACCCCATCCTTCGATTTGACCGACCATTCCGCCGCGACAACCGGCGCCACGCAAAGGGCGCGGGCCAGGCTGACGGTCGGTTGCCGCCTGATCTTTCGATAGGTCTCGTATGTCGCCGGAAGGAACTTGTCGAGCAAGCCGGTTCCGTCCTGGCGAGACGCCGAGACGATCGCGGTGCTTTGGGGACCTGTTCGCGCCTGTGACGTGAGCATGATTCAACTCAGA
>CAYWNX010000211.1:0-604 GCA_964459735.1 uncultured Dechloromonas sp.
GCGATGCTGCGTAAGCTCAAGGGGCGACTCATGGACCGGCCAAACAAGGACAAAACCAAAATTCCGTGGTCTGAAAGGAGAACAATGAGTGATCGCCCCGAACACACCCTGGAAAATGCTGATCAAGACCCCGGAAAGTTGAAGCCGGCAAGCAACCCGGCCGTAGACCCGATTAGCGGATTTCTCAACCGCAATGGCGGTTTGCACGCCGCAACACGCCTGCTGGCCGAGGCAAGCAGCGGGCGCTCACCCTTGGTCGCCCTGTGGCTGGATATTGATCGATTCCGCCAGGTTAACGATTCCTTCGGCCATGCCGGAGGGGACCGCGTCATCGGCCAGATTGCCGGACGCATCCGGGCGGCTGTTCCCGCTCGTTGCGAATTCCTGCGCATGGGGAGTGATGAGTTTGTCGTACTGATTCCCGAAACCGGGCGGAGCGGTGCCGAGCAGATTGCCTGCAAATTGCTGTTGGAAATTGAACAGCCGATGGCGATCGATGACATCCTGATTCGTCCTTCAGCCAGTATCGGCATCGCCCTGCGCCAGCTGGACGACGACCCGCCGGGTTTGCTGGAGCGGGGCTACCGGGCGATGATCGATGCCA
>CAYWNX010000211.1:614-5277 GCA_964459735.1 uncultured Dechloromonas sp.
AAAGTGTGCTGCATAGCGCGCTGGAAGACGGTGAACTGCAGCTCAATTATCAGCCCATCGTTCGCCCGGACGGTCGCGTTGAGGCCGTCGAGGCACTGATGCGGTGCACCACCCAGGGGGGTCGGATTCCGCCCGACAAGTTCATTCCCGTGGCTGAAAAAACCGGGTTGATTGTTCGCCTCGGTGAATGGAGCCTGCTGCAGGGCACTCGTTGTGCCGCGCGCCTGTGCGAGCAGGGCTACGCCATCAAAGTGGCGATCAACGTTTCGCGGGCCCAGTTGCTGTCGCCCGGCTTTCTACCCGCCCTGCACGGTGCGCTGATCTGTGCCAACGTGGCGGCCGAATTCATAGAACTGGAACTGACCGAGTCGCTGTTCATGGACCTTTCCCCCACTGTGCAGGCCAATTTGCGCAGTGCGCGCGAGGCCGGTGTCGGACTGGCGATTGACGATTTCGGGACTGGCTATTCCTGCCTCTCGAGTCTGAAAGATATTCCGGCAACCAAACTCAAGTTTGACCGCGCGTTCATCAGCGTCCTGCCGGCCGACCGGCGGGCGCTCGCCATCGTCAAGGCAATGACGCAGTTGGGTCGGGAACTCGGCATGATCGTCGTCGCAGAAGGGGTCGAAACGCCTGAGCAAGTGCTGGCCTGCGAGGTGGCGGGGGCCGATGCAACCCAAGGCTTTTTTCATGCCCGACCGATGGCGGAAGAAGACTTGTTGCAGTGGATGGATGCGAGAAAATGGAAATGAGGACTGATCAGCTGATTGATCCCGCACCTGTTGCCGGTGTTCTGGAGCAAAGCATCAAGGTGACCGATATTCCGCCGCGTCCGGCCATCATTGACCGGATCAGGGCGGCGATGAGCGAAGAGTTCCCCAATTTCAAATATGTCGGCCAATTGATCAGCGCCGATGTCAGCCTCGCCGCCGGCCTGATCAAGACCGCCAATTCACCGTATTTCGGCTTCCGGAGCCGGGCGCGCTCGGTCAATGAGGGGCTCCTGGTGCTCGGTCTCGACGTCACCTGCCGCGCCGTCGCCACCCTCAGCTTGCGCCAGGCCTTCCCCGACAGCGCCCATTACGAACGTTTCTGGGATGCCTCGGCGCGTATCGCCATGCTTTCCGGCTGGCTCGCCCGCCGCGTCAAAAACCCCAAACTGCGGCCTGACGACGCCTACACCTACGGACTATTCCGCGACTGCGGCATTGTCATCCTGCTTCGCCGCTTTCCCGAGTATGCGAAGACGCTGGCGCGCGCCAACCACGATGCCGAGTTGTCCTTCACGGAGGTCGAGCAACAGGATTTTCCAACCGACCATACCGTCCTCGGCTACCTGCTGGCGCAAAACTGGTGGTTGCCCGAAGAGATCTGTCAGGCCATCCGCCATCATCACGACCGGGAAACTATCGGCAGGCTGGAATCAGAAGTGGCGCTGGACAGTCGCTACCTGATTGCTGTCGCGCAGACCGCCGAGCATCTGCTGCAGCGGGTGAGCGGGGCCAGCCATACCGAGGAATGGTCCAAACTGGGCACTTCCTGCCTGCGCCTGCTGAGGCTGGACGAGGCGGAGTTGCCGGCACTCTGCGACGAAGCCGTGGCGCTGCTGAAAATGCTGGATTAACACGCAGCCGGCCAATATCCCCATCGCAAACTGGCGTTATCCAGCCTGGAAATTCGCCCGCAGCATGTTGCAGAACAGGCGGCCTTGCTCAATGGCGTCATCCAGCGCTACGTGGGTGTGGGGGGCGGGGTCGAACCATTCAGCGGGCATGGCATGTTTGCCGCTGGCGCGATAGGGTTGGCGCAGCAAGGCCATGGCGTAAGTCTTGATGTCGATCACCGCATAGCCAAACGGATTCTCGCCGGCGAATTCGATCAGGTACCAATAGACAAACGGAAAATCGAAAGCGCTTGGGTACGCCACAAAGACGGGTTTGCCCGGCAGTGTCTTGAGCCAGACCACATAGCGCAGCATCGCCAGGCGCGGTGTTTCGATGTTCTCCCGGCAAGCCGCCCATGCCTCGGGATGCGTGGCCCACCAGGCCATCGTTTGCGGATTGGGCTTGGCGCCCGGCAAGGTGGCGAGATTGGCGGAAAATGTGCCAAGTAGCTGTTTGTCGGCGGTATAGGCTGCCGAGCCAAGGCTCAACATGGAATGTCTGCCGACAGTCGGGCCATCGGTTTCAACATCGGTGCTGACGTATATTTCAAGCATGGTCACTGGCCTCGGGAACGATGACGGACAATACCGATTTAATTCAAACTTGGCGCTTTTTTTCGCAAAAATGGCGTCGACCGCAGCAATGCGTTTTGCTATCCAAAAATAAGGAAATATCGTGTTTTACATCGTCGAAAGCAGCAAGTCATTCTACGAAGCGACCTTCGATCTGGAGCCCGTGGTTCAGCGTCTTGGCTTTGTGATCCTGAATGTCCACGATCTGGCCGAGACCTTACGCCGCAAGGAGATCGACCTCGATGACGAGTGCAAGGTATTCGAAATCTGCAACTACCGGCTGCTGGAAAAAATGTTGCTTATCGACATGCGACTGAGCCTGGCCTTGCCCTGGCGGATTTCGGTGTTTACCGAAAATGGCGCCACCAAGATCGGCCTGCTCCGGCCGGAGGCGATGCTGGCGGCGCTTGCTCAGAACCCCGAGTTATCCCGGTTGGCGCGGGAAATGGAAGAAAAGACGATCCAGATTGTCGATGAAACGCGCTGAACTGCATTTATTCGGCAATCGACATTGCCGATGGCGCCCGTTATCCTCCGCGCTTTATCGAATAATCCGGGGAATGTGATGGGACAGGCAAAACAACGCGGTACGGCAGAGCAGCGGGCAGCGCAGGCGAAGGCAAAGATCGAGGCGACGCGGCCGGAAAAGCTGGTTTGTAATGGCTGCGGCGCCGATGTGACGACGATTCACCCGGTCAGCACGCGTGGTCTGCGCGGGATTGAAGCGATCTGGGTCGGGCAGTGCGATTGTGGCCAGACAACCTTTGCCGCGAGTGGCGAACCGAAAGCGGTCGAAGCCTTTTTCTTTGCTCTCAGCGAAAACACCGAACTGACGCTGGGTAGCCAGAGCAAGGACGGCGAGACGCACAACGTCGCCTAACGCGACTTTTTTTTCCCTTGAGTCTGATAGAGATCGACCGGTTTTGTTGATGGCGTAATCGGCGCAGGCCTAACAGGATGCGGCAAGGGTTCAGTTTGGTGCCGGGGTGGCAAGACGTAGGTCGGGCCACCGTAATAACCGGGTTGCGGTGCGTAGACCGGTTGCACTGTGCCTGTGGTGCGGCAGCCGTTTTCCATGTCATTGCGCCGTGCCGGATCGAGCGCCATCCGGTCGAGGGTTTGCAGGCACGATTGTATGCTTTCCGCCGAAGGTCCAGCCGGCGTTAAAGCGGAGATGGCAGCCTGACGTTCGCGTTCCTTGCGCTCGGCTTCTTCTTTGGACAGCCGTTTCTCTTCCAGTTTGTCGGCGTATTCCCCGAGGCGATCGGCATCTTTTTCGGCCTGCTTACGATTTTCTTCAGAGACGGTATCGTCAGGTACCGTCTTGATGGTTTTTCCGCCATCACCGCAGGGATTGTTTGAGATCACAGAAGAGCCATCCGGCTGGCGACATTTGTAAACGTCGGCGCTGGCTGAGAGCGAGAGCAAGGTGAGGGCGAGTGCGGTGAGGGGGGGGCGAGTCATGGCGATTTGGCTTCCGTGAAAGTGAAGTAATCGTCAACCAGTATAGCGAATAGCACAACGCCGCTGAGCGGGGGGCGTTGTGCTGACTGACTGGCAGAAAAAATCAATTTACGGAATCATCCCCGCACCGAGTGTGTTGTTGCCGCTTTCGTCAATGATGATCAATGAAAATCGGCCAGGCTCGATTTCTCCTAAGGCCTTTGGTATAGATACGGGTATCGGCGGGCTCGTCGCAAGGAGCGAAAAATGGCAAGAATCGCGCGTCATCTGGTGGTCGAGGGGCGGGTCCAGGGTGTCGGCTATCGCTGGTCCATGGTCGAGCAGGCGCGGGCGCTGGGCGTGGTCGGCTGGGTGCGCAACCTGGCCGATGGCCGGGTTGAGGCGATGGCCGTCGGCGAGGAAATGGCCGTCCTTGAATTGATAACCTGGGCACAGCGCGGGCCGAGCCATGCAATCGTGCGGCAGGTCAATATCGCGCTGGGCGATGGGGATTTTCGGAGTTTCGAGCAGGCTCCGAACGGCTGATTGCGAATGCTACGGTCAACCGGGAAAAGTGATCAAAATTGAAATCCGGAATCTGTAGTTGAACACAGTCAGGACAGGCGCAGAAAGCAGTTGTCGAATCAAAGTTCCAAGAGACAAAGCGATGATCTGCCAAATCCTGCCTGAACTAGCGCCGAGTGCCGAGCCCCCAGCAGCGTCGTAATCATGGCGGCACGCCGGCAATCCGCTGCCGAGCCGGCGTGCCGATTCCTTCCCCTAGGCAGCGACAGCTTTCGTTCGCAGCGCAGCAACCGCTTGCCCGTCTCCCGCCACGGGCCTGATTTTGAACCAGATCGCGTACAAGGCCGGCAGGAAGAGCAGGGTCAGGACCGTCCCGGCGAAGGTGCCGCCGATCAGGGTATAGGCCAGCGTCCCCCAGAACACCGACTGGGTGAGCGGGATGAAGGCCAGGATGGCGGC
>CAYWNX010000212.1:0-5190 GCA_964459735.1 uncultured Dechloromonas sp.
AGGTCGCTGCGCAGGTCGAGCACTTCCTTTCCATCCACTGAAGGCTTCGCCTCGGGTGCAAGGAGGTCAAGTGACCAGCGATCGCTACGCCGATCTGCAGGGCACTCCGCACCGCACTCTGGCGGTGAACAGTCACGACGCCGTCATGGTGTCGACGGTGAACTCGTTCATCCTCCAGCAGAAGCTTCCCTATGCCCGGCCGATTCTCTACCCGGATTCCTGGCACGGCGCATATTTCCAGTTCGCGGAAGAGTTTGCCGACGCCGGGGCCCGCTTCCTCGCCGCGGACTGACATCCAACCATGTCGTATGCCGACTCCCATGCCTGCTGCCGTGTCCCCCTCATTCACCGCTCACTCGCCGTCCGCTGCACGCACGACGTGGCGGAACAGTCTCACCCGCACGCTCGATGCGAACGGCGTGACCTTCGCCTACCGCGAGCTGGGGCCGCGCGGCGGCGTGCCGCTCGTCTTCTTGCATCACTTCACCGCCGTCCTCGATGATTGGGACCCTCGGGTCATCGATGGCATCGCCGCCAAGCGACACGTGATCGCGTTCGACAACCGCGGGATCGGTGCGTCGAGCGGATCGGTGCCCAGCACGGTCGGCGAGATGGCGGCCGACGCGGTCGCCTTCATCCGCGCCCTCGGCCACCAGAAGGTCGACCTGCTCGGGTTCTCGCTGGGTGGCGGCGTGGCACAGTTCATCCTGCTCGAACACCCCGAGCTTGTCCGCAGGGCGATACTCGCCGGGACCGGCCCTGCCGGAGGCGGCGGCATCGAGAAGATGAATCGCATCGTGGCAGGCGCTTACATCAAGGCCGCGCTGACCCTGCGCGACCCGCGCCACTTCCTGTTCTTCCCGCGGACGGCCGAGGGGAAGCGCGCCGCGACCGCCTACATGGCGCGGCTGAAGGAACGCACCGAGCACCGCGACAAGCACATCTCGCTGCAGGCCAGGGGCGCACAGATCAAGGCGATCGTTGCGTTCGGCCGCCAAGCACCCCATGACCTGGGGAAGATCACGCAGCCGGTCCTGGTGGCAAACGGCGATAACGACCTGATGGTCGCCAGCGAGCACTCGGCGGACATGGCCCGACGCATGCGCAACGCCAAGCTCGTGATCTACCCGAACTCCGGGCACGGAGGCGTCTTCCAGTACCACGAACAGTTCGTGCCCGCGGTCCTGGAGTTCCTAGCCGCGACGTGAGTCCCCGGCGCACGACACCGCCCGCATACTGGGGACGCCGTTGACCGGTCCCCGCGGCGTGCGATACTGAACTACCGGCTGAGGCCGACGGCAATGGGCGTGGGGCTTACACCAGCCTCGCCCGCACGTCCGTCGAGGCGCTCGAGCGGGTCTCCGTCCGCTGGGCATGTGCAGCTACCGGATGTCGCGCGATCACGTGCGACAGGGCCACAGTGGTTGCTTTCCCCGGCCGCGGCATTCATTCCGAAGGCTTCCTAGGCAACTAGTCCGATGCGCGCCTTGATGCTTTCGCGCGTGGCCTCGAGAATCTATTCCGACTGCTCGCTGCTCGACACCGCCCGCGCAATCGCCATGGCGCCCACCATCTCGGAGAGCACGGACGCCGCCAGCGCCTCGGGATGCGGGCGCTTCATCGCCCTCAGCGCGTCAGCGATCGAGTCGGTGAGCCGTCGGGTGCCGTCCTCGAAGCGTTTGCGCGCCGCCGCCGGCATGCGCGCGAGATCGCCGGACAGGCTCGGCAACGGACAGCCTTTTTGCGGCTGATCGCGATGGCGCACCGTCAGGTAGCGATCGACATAAGCTGCAAGCCCCTGGGCAGGTTCGACGTCTTCCATGCTCTTCCGAAACACCGTATAGCGGTCATCGAACATGTGCGAGATCGCTTCAGCCACCAGCTCATCCTTGGATTTGAAGTGTGCGTAGAAGCCGCCATGGGTAAGCCCGGCCTTGGCCATGAGGCCGGCAATTCCAATGCGATCGGGGCCGTGTTTCCGGATTGCGGCCGCGGCCTCACGCACAACCTTCTCGCGGGTGCGTTGCCTGTGCTGAAGACGTCAACCTGAGTCAGTCCACGGTCAAGTCAAAGAGGCCCTTCGCGCTCCCGGCACGCCGCACGCTAGTCGTTGGTGCAGCCGCGCTCGCTGCTGCGCTGGCCGGCTCGATCTATATCCTTACGCCGGCTTTGACGGAGACCACCGATGCTGCCTACATCAGCGCCGACGCCGCGGCCGTTGCGCCGAAGGTGCGCGGCCTGGTTGCGCAGGTGCTGGTACAGGACAACCAGGCCGTCAAGACTGGCGAGCCGCTGGTGCGGATCAATCCGGAAGAGTTTGACGCGCGCGTCGCCACGGCTACCGCTGAGCTGGCAGACGCCGTTGCTGATGTAGCTTCTGCAAGAGCCGCCCTGCTCAGCCTCGACGCCGAGGAGCAGCTGGCAGCTTCGAATGTCCGTGCCGCGGAGAGCTCGATCCGCGCGTCCGAGGCGCAGGCCAAACGCGCGGCGGCCGATCGCCAGCGCTACGAGGACCTCGTCGCTCGCGGCTTTGTGGCTGCGAGCGCCCTCGACGCCTATCGTGCCGCGGCGGTTACCGGGGAAGAGGACGTCAATCGGAGCATCGCGTTGTCAGATGTATCGCGCCACTCGGAGCAAGTCACGCGGGCCAAGCGCGCGACGCTGCAAGCAGCGCTGCGGAAGGCCGAAGCGAGCGTAGAGCGCGCCCAGGCGTCGCTCGACCTGGCGCAACAGGATCAGCGACATGCCGTGATCGTCGCACCATTCGACGGCGTGGTCGGAAACCGCCAAGTGCAGCAGGGCGACTACGTCCAGCCAGGCACGCGCCTGCTGACGCTGGTTCCGTTGCACCAACTCTACGTCACCGCCAACTTCAAGGAGACTCAGACTGGGCGCATGCGTCCCGGCCAGCGGGCGCGCATCGAAGTCGACGCTTTCCCCGGCCGCGAGTTCACCGGGACCGTCGATAGCTTGGCGCCCGGCTCCGGCTCGCGCTTCTCGCTTCTGCCGTTCGAGCCGGGCACTGGCAACTTCACTAAGATCGTCCAGCGGGTGCCGGTGCGGATCCGCTTCGAGCCGAAGCAGCTCGGCCTGGACCAACTGCGGCCAGGCCTGTCGGTGACAGTCAGGGTCGCACTCGAGGGTTGAGCACCCAAGAATATGCAGCCCTGGATCGAGTCCACTTTCACCGAGCAGTCTGCGAAACACCGCGTCGCCGCCGCTCGAGGCGATCCAGGAGCGGTCGGCCTTCCAGGCGTACCTTCAGTCAGGCGACTACCCTCCGCGGGGTTTCGTCGGAAGCCCATGGAACAGGCTTCCTTGCCGGCGCCGACGGGCCGCTGCCGCTGACGGCATCCAGCCGGCCGAGTTGTTCTCCTGAAAGCCCGAGCGCGAGTGCACCGAGATTGCTGGTGAGCTGCGCTTGAGAGCGCGGACCGATCATCGGGATCGCACCGTGCGTACCCGCCCAGGCGATGGCCACCTGATCGGCGCTTGCGCCGAGCTCTGCCGCGATGGCGAGCACGGCGTCCAGGATCTGGGTGCGCTGCGCCGAATCTTCCGGCTGGAAGACCCTGCCGCCGAGGCCCTCTGCGCGGCCCTTCTCACCCCGCCGGTACTTGCCGGTGAGCATTCCCCCGCCGAGCGGGGACCAGGTGACGGCGCCAAGCCCGAGTGCCTCGGACGCCGGAAAGAGGTCAGCCTCGGGTGCGCGATGGACCAGGCTGTGCTGGAACTGGGCGGCGGAGATGGGGACCGCACGGTTCAGTTCCGCCAGCGTGACCGTGTGCGCGAGCCGCCAGGCCGGAAAGTTCGACAGGCCTGCATAGAGGATCTTGCCTGACCGCGCCAGGTCCTCGAACCCCCGGACGATCTCCTCGGCGGGCGTCACGCCATCGGGATAATGCACCCAGTAGATGTCGATCCGATCAGTCCTGAGCCGCTTGAGGCTGCCCTCCACCGAGGCCGTCATGGCTTTGCGGCTGTTGCCTGTGACGAGCCGGTCCGCGTCGCGGGCGGCGCCCCGGGTGAACTTGGTGGCGAGGACGAAATGCTCGCGCCGCCCCTCCAGCAGAGCGCCGAGAATCTCCTCGGCCTGCCCGAACTGGTAGATATCCGCCGTATCGATGAAATTGCCGCCAGCGTCGGCATACGCGTTGAAGATGGCCTCGCTCTCGCGGCGCTCGGCGCCGTGGCCCCAGCCGGTGCCGAAGTTTCCGGTGCCGAGCGCGAGTTGCGACACCTGCAAGCCGGTCTTCCCGAACACTGTGTATTTCACGTCTCGCTCCTCCCTATTTCACCCTGACGACGACCTTGCCCTTCGAACGTCCCGTTTCGATGTACGTCAGGGCTTCCTGGGCGGCTTCGAACGGGAAGACCCGATCCACGACCGGACGGATGACCCCGGATTCGACGAGGGACGTGATCTTGCTCAACTGCTCGCCGTTCGCCCTCATGAAAAGAAAGGAGTAGCAGACGCCATGGTCTTTGGCTTTCTTGCGGATGCCTGCGCTCAGAAGGCGCAGCACCTGTTGCAGGAACCAGTTCGCTCCAATGTCCCTGGCAAACTCGGCATCCGGCGGACCGGAGATCGAAATGAGTTTTCCACCGGCCTTCAACACGCTCAGGGATTTCTCGAGCGTATCCCTGCCCAGACTGTTCAGCACGACGTCGTAGCCGCTCAGGACCTTCTCGAAGTCTTCCTTCTTGTAGTCGATGACGATATCGGCGCCGAGACTCTTGACCAGATCGACGTTCGCCGTGCTCGTCGTCGTCGCCACCGTTGCGCCAAGATGCTTTGCCAGCTGGATCGCGAATGTGCCCACACCACCCGAGCCAGCGTGGATCAGAACGCTCTGCCCCTTCTTCAGATCGGCCCTCTCCACCAGCACCTGCCACGCCGTCAAACCCACCAAGGGGAGCGAAGCCGCTGCTTCCATGCTGAGAGTCCTAGGCTTCATCGCCACGTCGGCTTCGTTCATGGCGATGAGCTCCGCGAACGTCCCGATCCGGTCCTTGTCCGGGCGCGCATAGACCTCGTCGCCGACCTTGAATCGCCGGACTTTGGATCCGACCCGCACAACGACCCCGGCCGCCTCGTTGCCCAAGATGACTGGCAACCGATAAGGCAAGATGAGCTTGAACTCTCCGTCCCGGATCTTGGAATCCAGCGGATTCACGCCGGCGGCATGG
>CAYWNX010000213.1:0-5130 GCA_964459735.1 uncultured Dechloromonas sp.
CCCGACATGTTCTTCATAGTTGGAAAGGATGTGGCATAACTCATGGGCGAATTCGTAAACGTAGAGATGCCAGTTCTGACCAGTGGCGTGGAGGTTGACCCGATATTCCCCGCCCGGGCCACGGTCATAGAGCGCGACCGGGTTGCTGTTGGTGTGGGTGACCACAATGGGGGCTGTCAGCTTGGTCGGCAAGCGTGCCATTAATTCGTCGGCTACCGAATAGAGCACACTCTCGATGGCTTCAGGCTGGGCGGAACCCCATCCCCCGCCCTCAACCTTGATATTGAGGCCCATTTTCCGGCTGTCGACCGATGGCTTGTTCGACAATTCCTGTCCGTTGTCGGCATGAGCCATTGACCAGCAAACAGAAGCCATGATCAGCGGTAGACGAATTTGCCGCATTACCCACGCCCTTGGCGTACCTTTTCGCCGTTCAGGTATTTTGTTCGTTTTCATCGGTTTGCCTCCCCTTATGCAGAAACGCAACGACTTAAAACGGCACTGACCGGTGACCTGGTTGGAGAGCCTGTTTTTCTACGTTAGACCGACAAGGGAAGGATAGTTCCAGCGAGTGCGCGAAGTACGGTAGAGCAGGCAGGATGTATCACGATTCGTTGATGCGTATCATGGGCTTCAACCCCATGCGCCGCCAACATCATGTTTTTTATTTGCCTTGATGGTTGTGTTCATGATTGAGATGATTTTCCTCAGACAGGTCATTGCGGTGACTGCAGCCGTCGCCTTTATTGCCCCGGTTCGGGCAGCCGAACCGGCTGACCGGCAGTTCGACGTCTTGGCGAAGTTGCCGCCGGCGGGTCTGCAGGCCAAACCCGGAGAAAAAATCGAGGTTGATATCGATCTCTCGGCAAGCGCCGGTTTTACCCTGGAGGTGGTCGGTGAGCGGGCCGAGGCGCGCTACCGGATGGCTTTCAACCAGATCGCCGAGGGCTGGAACTGGCGCCCGCTGGCCGATCCTGCGGTCGACGACTATTACCAGTACAAATTCCTGCCACTGCAATCAGTCGCTGTCGAGCGCGGTGAGTATGCGTTTGAGGACAAAATTGGCGTCATGCAGCAAATGAAGGTGAGCTGGCGCTACGATTACTTTCTCGCCTTTGAAAATCTCTACGATTTCTATCCACGCGCCGTCGATGACGATGCCGGTTTCAGCGCCGAACTGCCAGCCAGCGCCGCAGGCCACCTCGGCTTGCGGGCGAGGGCGCATCTGATCGAGCCGGTGATCAGCGAGAGTACGACTTTCTGGAAGGCTACCTATGGCAAGCCGATCGATTTCACGCTGAAAAAACGCTACCTGATGGGAGCGCTCGATGAGCTTGATTTCGTTGATACGAGCAGCGGCCGCATCCTCTGCCGCATCCTGCCGGGGCAGGCGCACTGCTCGGCGCGCTGAGCCAGGCGCTCAGCGATAGACCAGTACCGGCACCTTGGAATGGGTCAGCACCTTGTTGGTCTCGCTGCCCAGTAAAAAGCCGCTAAAACCGCGTCGACCGTGGGAGGCCATGAAAATCAGGTCGCAGCCTGATTTGTCAGCGGCTTCGATAATGGCCTCGTAAGGCACATCACTGGTGGCCGAGGTAATCGCGCATTCAACCCCCTCGGCCGCGCATAGGTCCTGAACTTCGCCCAGATACTGGGTGGCTTGCTGATCAGCCAGTTCGGCAAATTTTTCCGGCGTCGTCGGGTCGATCAGCGCACCTTCTCCGAAGTAGGCAATCGGATATTCCGGCTTGGCGAAGAAAACGGTGATACGGGCACCGGCTTCTTTGGCAAACGAAACGGCTCGCCTGGCTGTGGCTTGAGAGAGTTCGGAGCCGTCGGTCGGGACAAGAATATGCTTGAACATGGTCTACCTCCTGAAACTGTCTGCTGGCGTTGCATTCCGCCTTCTTGAAGTTCATGCTACGCCAAGTCAGGAGGAAATAAAACATGCGACTCGGTTTTCTCGGTGCGGCCGGCGAGGTGACTGGTTCCTGTACCCTGGTGGAAACGGGAGATACCCGCTTTCTGGTCGATTGCGGCATGTTTCAAGGTGGTCCGGAGGCACGTTCAAAAAATTTGCGGGCCCTCAATTTCGGTTTCGATGTCCGTGAAATCGATTTCGTTCTCCTGACCCATGCCCACATCGATCATTCCGGCCTGCTGCCGCGCCTGGCCATGCTGGGTTACAAGGGGCCGATCTACGCCACGCCGGCGACCATTGACCTGCTCGAAGTGCTGCTGCCGGATAGCGCCTATATCCAGGAAAAGGAAGCCGAGTGGCAACTGCGTCATCGGCATCGCCGTGGCCGGGCCGAGCACGGCATTCCCGCGCCGCTGTATTCGGTGGCACAGGCGCTGTCAGCACTCAAATTGCTTCAGCCGGTGGCCTATCGTGCGCCGATCAAGCCGGTTGAAAATGTCACTGTTTGTTTCCATGATGCCGGGCATATTCTCGGTTCATCCTGGCTGGAGGTGACGGTTGCCGGCGAGGGGCGGCCGCGCAAGCTGGTTTTTTCCGGTGACCTCGGCATGTCCAACCGCCCGCTGCTGAATGACCCGGAAAAGCCGGTTCCGGCGGCGGATGTGCTGTTGATCGAATCGACATATGGTGACCGCCTGCATCGCTCGCTAACCGAAACTGAAGATGAAATCGTCGCCGCCTTCGAGCGGACTCGCGCCGCCGGCGGCAACCTGATCATTCCTGCCTTTGCCGTCGGGCGCACCCAGGAAATGCTCTACACCCTGGCCGATCTGGTCCGGCGCAAGCGGCTGAGTCCGCTCAAGGTGTATGTCGATTCGCCAATGGCCAACAAGGCAACAAGCATCACGTTGGCGCATCAGGAGTTGCTTGATGCCGAAACCCGCGAGCTGATTGCCTGGCAAGAGGCGCATCCGGCAAAAATGAAAATTGAGTTCGTGGCCGATGTCGAGCGTTCCAAGGCGCTGAACGATATTCGCAGCGGGGCGGTGATTGTCTCGGCCAGTGGCATGTGCGAGGCAGGGCGCATCAAGTATCACTTACGCGAGAATTTGTCGCGCAGCGAGTGCAGCGTCCTGATCACCGGGTTTCAGGCGGCCGGTTCGCTGGGGCGGCGCCTGGTCGACGGGACGCGGCTGGTTCATATCTTTGGCCAGTCGGTGCCGGTGCGGGCCAGAATCTACACGGTCGGCGGTCTTTCCGCACATGCCGATCAGAATGCGCTACTCAAGTGGCTGGAGGGGTTTCACAAGGCGCCGGGGCAGACGTTTGTCGTCCATGGTGAATTAGGTGCATCAACCAATTTTGTCCAGGCGATTGAGGATAAGCTCGGCTGGCAAGGCGTGCGTATGCCGCATTCCGGCGAGTTCGTGACGCTGTAAGATATGAATAAAACTCAGATGGATATTTAGTGAAGGGAAATTGAGATGTCCGGAAACATGTCATCAAGAAACAATGGCGTTGATATCAGTACCTTGAGCCCGCTTGAGGCAGCCGGAAAAGCCGTCAGCAAGGCGATTGATCCCTACGGCGTCACGATGTCGCTACTCAATGCACAGGTGGCGTGGTTGATGCACCCGCAAGAACTGACGCGTGCGGTCAACGCGCTTTCCGGCGATCTTTTTGCCCTGCAGTCGCATGTGACGCGGCGGGCGATGGGCATTCCTTCTGACGACGTCATTCGGCCGAATGCTGACGACGCCCGTTTTGCCAATCCGGTGTGGACCGAGTCGGCGAGCTGGGACATCGTCAAGGAGCTGTATCTGGCCTTCACGCATCGGCTGGAAGATATGTATTTCGAAACGCCGGGGCTATCCGACAAGGAGCGTCGGCGTTCAGCCTTCTGGCTGCGCAGCTGGCTGAACATGGTGGCGCCTACCAACTTTTTCTGGCTCAACCCGGTGGCGATGGAGCGTTTCGTCCAGAGCAATGGCGAAAGCCTGAAAGCTGGCTGGGAAAACTTCCAGCGCGATGTTCAGGCCAAAAATATCCAGATGGTCGAACCGGATGCCTTTACAGTCGGCAAGGATCTGGCGACAACGCCGGGCAAAGTGGTTTTCCGTAATCGTCTGGTTGAGTTGATCCACTACGTGCCGACCACCGAGAAGGTGCGGGCGACACCTATTGTCATTATCACGCCCTGGATCAACAAGTTCTACATTCTCGACCTCACCGCCAGAAAGAGCATGGTCAAGTACCTTACCGATCAGGGTTTCTCGGTATTCATCACCAGCTGGAAGAACCCGGGCGAGGAGCTTGCCGAGGTTCGTCTCGACGATTACCTGCTCGAAGGTGTTGATGAGGTAGTGCGCGTTGCCTGTGAATTCTGCAAGGTGCCCAAGGTGCATCTGGTCGGGTATTGCATCGGCGGCACGCTGGTCAGCACCTACATGGCCTGGGCCAACAAGCGCTTTGGTGCCGACAAGGTACCGGTGGCGCACTGGACGCTGTTTACCACGCTGACTGATTTTGCTCACCCTGGTGATATCGATGTCTTTATCGACGAAGCCTGTATTGGCGCGCTGGAAGAAACAATGGCCAAAAAAGGCTATCTCGATGGCAACGAGATGGCGACTTCCTTCCGCATGCTGCGTTCGAACAGCCTGATCTGGAATTACTGGGTACATAGCTACCTGCTTGGCGAGGCGCTACCACCCTTCGATGTGCTGTTCTGGAACGTCGATACGACGCGCATGCCACAGGCCATGCACTCCTACTATTTGCGCGAAATGTATTTGCAAAACAACCTGATCAAGCGCGACAAGCTGACCATCGCCGGCGAATCGATTGACCTCGATCTCATCGTTCAGCCGCTCTATGTGGTTACTGCGGAAGACGACCATATTGCACCGTGGAAGCAGTGCTATCGCATCCGCAAGCAAATAAACGTGACGGCGCCGGTGCGTTTTGTGTTGTCCACGTCAGGTCATATTCTCGGTATTGTCAATCCGCCGGCAAACCCGCCCAAGCGGGCTTACTGGATCGCCGAACCGGAACGTAACGAACACTGGGAACACTGGTTTGGCCGCGCCGAGAAGCGGCAGGGCACCTGGTGGGAGGACTGGACGCAGTGGCTGGGCGAACGCTCCGGTGATCTGGTTGAGGCTTATCCGGCCAGCAACCGCAAGTTTCCGGCGCTGGTCGATGCCCCC